>JAUVIY010000104.1 GCA_030592625.1 Spirochaeta sp.
CACAACGTCCGCCGGATGATCTGATTGAGATTCTGGGAAATCTCCTTGAGGCGAATATCAATGCGGCCAGACGAAGTGAAGAAAGAATTGTCATCAATCAGGACAGTTTACGACGTCTGGGACTGGCATCGAAAAGCGTCATCACTCAGATTGACAGAATCCCACGTACCGGAATTCTTCGTGATATCTCATTCGGCGGGCTTAAAATTATAATCATGGGGAATCCGAAGTTCCTGATAAATAAAAAAATCATAATCCGACTTGCCCTTACAAACGGAAAGACTCTTGATCTCCAGGGTGAGATTATCCGATTCGAACCCGTGGAAGGTCGTAAGGACCTTGCGGCGCTGGCCGTTAAATATGAACCGGCAAGTATAACATTTGAATACAAGATGCTAATCAACGATTACCTTAAACATGTCGGCAGGGCCGTAACATACAGAGAAAGCAACTAATGAACAACGAAAAAGATTCCCTCGATAAACTCCTATGGCTCGATCTACCTGATAATATCAACACCGATTTGGGCGCATTCACTTTGGATCCGACGATTCCTCTCCCCATCGAGCCTGAAGAGAACGGGGAGATGAAAATTGGTGATGTCACCTGGGAGAAAGTAATTGCCGCAGCCCTTCTCGTCCTTGCAAACAGTCCGTCTCATGAACATACCGCATACTATAGGAAGCTCCTGACAGCCCTGCGCCCCGGGTTGGCCGCTGAGCTGACCGAGGCGTCACAGGAGCGCATTGATGAGGGTGACTGGGCTCATGCAGAGGATATTGTTCTGGCTCTCAGAGGACTGGAACCTGAGTCCTTCGAGCCGCGATTCGCGATAGCCAAACTCTATGACAAGAGAGCCTTACAGGAGCGGAAAACCGGCGATGCTCAGATAGCCGAATCCTATGAAGGAGCGGCCGAAGCAGCTTATAATGAACTTCTGTCGGAAGACTCATCCCCCCGCAGTGCCTGGTATGACGCCGGGATTTTCCGTTACAAGCGGGGAGATTTTCTTCGGGCCGCCGAAACGCTGGAAGCTTTTCTCGACGGTGCATCCGAAGGAGAAGAACGAACAGAGGCAGAGCGTCTGGTCCGGCTCTGTCGTAACGAAGGTCAGGCAGACGAGATTTATCGTGAAGCTTACGCCGCATTGACTGCTGGTCAAGTTTCTGAAGGAACCAGGATAGCCCGGAAGTTCAGAGATCAGCGTCCCGATGGCTGGCCCGGATGGTTTCTGCTGGGTTGGGCATTGCGGCTGTCTGAAGAGTGGCAGGAAGCCAGAGAAGCACTTGAAGGCGCCCATGAACGAGGTTGCCGCGAAAGCGATCTGTTTAACGAACTGGCGATATGCACCCGGGCCCTGCAGGATTTCGATGCCGCTTCAGCAGCTCTGGAAGAAGCTCTTCGGCGCGATCCGGAAAACATCAAGATTCTATCCAATATGGCTATGGTCCAGTTGGCGAATGGGAATCAGGAAGAAGCCGTCAGATGGCTGCAGACTGCCCTTACGATGGATCCGACGGATTCCATTTGCCGCCGGCTATTGGACGATCTGACCGCCTGAATGAAAGGTATCATACCCTAGGGCAGAGCCTTGGACCCGGGGTCGCCTTTGGCGACTGCTCGCAATTTCGCTTTGCGAAACCGCTGGTTTCCTCTCAGTTCGTTTGGAAATCAACAACCACTCGTTGAGGGTGCTTGCGGTGCTGTAAAAGCCGCCGATAGCACCGGTAGGCCATACTACTTTCCGGGATAAGTCTGAAAAATATTCATATATTCTCAAGTCCCCCGTCCGACCACCGACAAATCGGTTGAAATCACGCCGACTTGAGTAATTTTTTCAAATTCTTTTCAAGTTTTAAAGGGGGGGGCGTCGATGATCGAAATAGAGTAATTCCTAAAGTTCGCTCGAAACCTGCCGATAAGGGCCGGTTTTGATTGTATCGAAGGATAAGCTCAGCGGGCATGGATGCCCGAAAATCATCAGCTTCATGGAGGATCAGATGATCATTAATCACAACATGAGCGCTTTAAACGCTCAGCGAAACCTGAAGGTTGCCAACGAATCGACGATGAAGAGCATGGAGAAACTCTCCAGCGGTCTCCGCATCGCTCGTGCCGGCGACGATGCTTCGGGTCTGGCAGTGTCCGAGAAGATGCGGGCCCAGATCCGCGGACTGAATCAAGCGAGCCGAAATGCTTCCGACGGCGTCTCTTTCATCCAGACCACTGAAGGTTACCTGCAGGAATCCACCGATATCCTGCACCGTATCCGGGAATTGGCCATTCAGGCTTCCAATGGAATCTACTCCGCCGAAGACCGTATGCAGATTCAGGTTGAGGTGTCCCAACTCGTGGACGAAGTGGATCGTATCGCGTCACATGCCCAATTTAACGGCATGAACATGCTCACCGGTCGTTTCGCCCAGTATACCGGTTTCAATACCGTCACCTCGTCAATGTGGTTCCACATCGGTGCAAACATGGATCAGAGGGAGAAAGTTTACATCGGAACGATGACCGCCGGTTCTCTCGGCCTGCGTCAGGTAGGCAGCGGTGCCATTATCACCATCAGCACCCCCGAACAGGCCAACCGGAACATCGGTGTGGTTGACGCGGCTCTGAAAAGGGTGAACAAGCAGCGTGCCGACCTCGGTGCATACCAGAACCGTCTTGAAATGGCCATTAAGGGAATCGACATCGGTGCCGAAAACCTGCAGGCTTCCGAAAGTCGGATCAGAGACCTGGACATGGCTGCGGGTATGGTAGAGTACACCCGGAACCAGATTCTCACCCAGGCCAGCACCGCGATGCTCGCTCAGGCGAACATGCGAGGCCAGAGCGTACTTCAGCTGCTCCAGTAGACTTGATAAAAGAACTTGTCGACACTCCCCGTGAGGACTATACTTTCAGTACGGGGGGTTCGACCTCTCTAGATCTTTGACAAGCACCTTCTTGATCGAATCACGGGCGAGCGTGCCATTCCCGTCGTAAGGCGGTAATGGCTCCTCGTGCTAACGGGATTTGGACGGACCGGGAGCGACGCGTTTAGTCTCCTGGAAAAACCCACCCCGTGTTCGAGGGAATTATATGAGGGCAAGGATGCCCGAATCGTCCCATTTCAAGGAGGGAACATGATTATAAATCATAATATGAGCGCCATCAATGCGAATCGGCAGCTCGGCGTCGTGAATCGGCAGACAATGCAGTCCATGGAAAAACTTGCCAGCGGATTGCGGATTAACAGGGCCGGAGACGATGCTTCCGGATTAGCGGTCAGTGAGAAAATGCGCAGTCAGATCCGCGGCCTGAACCAGGCAGTGCGGAACATCGAAGACGGTGTGTCCTTCATTCAGACCACAGAAGGTTATCTGCAGGAATCCCAGGATATTCTGCACAGAGTCCGGGAATTGTCGGTTCAGGCAGCGAACGGTATTTATTCGTCCGAAGATCGTATGCAGATCCAGGTCGAGGTCTCCCAACTTATTGATGAGATCAACCGTATCGCATCTCATGCTCAGTTCAACGGTATGAATATCCTGACCGGTCGTTTTGCCGCAGATACGGCTACAGGCGACATCATGCAGCTCCAGGTAGGAGCCAACATGGATCAGAGCGAAAGGATTCATATCGGTACGATGACGGCACAGGCCCTCGGTTTGGCTAATGAACAGGGAGCCGGCGGAATCGTTACTATTTCATCTGTGGAAGAAGCGAACCGTACCATCGGTATCGTCGACGACGCATTGAAGATAGTGAACAAGCAGAGAGCCGACCTCGGCGCTTATCAGAATCGGTTTGAGATGGCCTCCAAGGGTGTGGCGATTGCCGCGGAAAACCTCCAGGCAGCCGAATCCCAGATCCGTGATGCCAATATGGCATCCGAGATGGTGGAGTATACGAAAAACTCGATTCTCACTCAGGCCGGCACTTCGATGCTGGCACAAGCCAACATGCGGACTCAGTCCGTACTCCAACTTCTGGGGTAATTGTCGGCTGGTAATTCCGTCCGTTTCATGTGGAAGAGATCTCTGGACGTCATCTTTTCCACCGGGAATCCGGGGAGGACGCGTCCCTCCCTGTGATTTCCCATTATCTTAAGATGCGAGGAGGACGACATGGATGTAGTGCGCCTCACAACCGCGACTGCCATCGGGAACAAGGAAGTTCTGCGGGGTCGAGCGAGTGGAACCGGTAAAATTCCCATCAAAAGGATTCGGAAGGCTCCTCCCCCGGAAGTAGATAAAACGCAACTCAAAGCTGCGCTGGACAAGATAATCCGCAATACCCGGTTTCAGTACATCCTGAAAGATGAACTGGACTACTTTGTGGTCAGAATCATCGATAAGGATACCGATAAAGTTATCAGGGAGATTCCGTCAAAAGAGCTGCAGAAAATCCACGAAGGCATAGACAAAGCCCTTGGGATCTTATTCGACGAGTTTATCTGAAAACAGGCGGGGGCTCTATCTGAATCAAAGTGTGACGGAGATGATATGTATGTATCAGTCTTCGTTGCGGCTTTATTTCCGGCCATGAGATAGCCGGTGGGAGCACCGACGTGTCCGACATAAGCATTCCCGGTGTTTCTTCCAAATACAATACCACTAAACTCGTGGATGATCTTGTCGCGGCTGAACGTATCAAGTTGACGAGGATGGAGGAAGATGCAACCTCCCTTGAAGTTACCATATCCACATGGCGCCAGGTTAACCGCGATTTTGGAGATCTTCAACGCTCTGTTAAAAGCCTCTACGGTTTCGAAAACCCGTTTTCAGAAAAAATAGCCACCAGCTCCAATGAGAAGATACTTACCGCTTTAGCCAAAAGAACGGCTCTATTCGATACTTATTCCATAACAGTCAAACAAATTGCCACTTCAGACCGTTTTATCACGCCTTCTCTGGATCGCTCCTTCCGTGTGGAAGCGGGCAATTACACCTTCCATGTCGGCGATGAAACGGTTTCCCTTCGTTATCGGGGCGGTTCCATAGATGATTTCGCCCGTCGACTATCCGTCAAGGGAGAAGGTCTGGTTAGAGCCACAACGGTCAGAGATACCCCGGATACCCAGGTACTCATGATAGAAGCTATCCCCACAGGGGCCTCCAATCGGCTCATTTTCGATGACGATGCCCGGTCCCTGGGCCTGCAGATCGGGATGATGCAGGAAGCCCGGACACAGGAAAGGAAAGTCTCTCTGAACACGGCATATGAAAATGCCCTGACATCCGCAGGAACAACGGCACCTGAAGGAAGCCTGGAACTCTCGGAAGAAGGCATGCTTGTCCGCCCCCAATCCTCGGTTCGTTTGCCTTTCGATACGGTTGTTGAAATGGAAGACGGCATGGTGCTGGAGTACATGTACCGCACAGTCGAGTACGACGAAAACGAACTGGCCCCGGCCGTACCTCCGGGACCTGCATGGCCCGATGTTCCCGACGGCGTATTTCAGGGGATTGTGGTAAAAGGCGCTCCCAACTCGTTCGACATTCCCGCAGGGGGTGAAGGGACTCCTCCCGAGAAAGCGGATGACTGGGATGTCTTGAGGATTGAGGCTACTTCAGGTACGTTCAATCTGCCTCCCATAAGCTCACAAAAGGACTTCAAGGTGGTTCAGGTGGATGCTGCCCGGCTTCCTGACGATTTAACGGCTATCGTACTGGAGAACGGAAACACTCACCGGAGCATCGAAATTGCGGGTATCCGAGTATTCGACCCGAACAGGCAAGGTAATATTGAACCGGCTAACCCTATCGGTACAGCTGGAGATGCCATAATTGAGTTCAGGGGTATCGAGGCCCGACGTCACACAAACTCGATTGACGATCTGGTTGACGGACTCACAATCAACCTGAAACGCCCCTCTTCCGAACCGGTAGACCTCAGTATCGATCCGGATACGGAAACTGCGAAAGATGGTATTATCAAATTCGTATACAACTACAATCAGCTTCTCACACGCATCCTCGTTCTCACCAGTGACGATCCCGGGGTTATCGATGAATTGGAATACCTGAATGATGATGAACGACAGGATCTGGAGGATCAATTGGGAAGCCTCCGGGGAGATATCTCACTCAATCAGATGAAAAACCGTCTTCAGAGCATCGTTTCGAATCCTTACCCTACTCGTGCCGAAGCCGATTTGGCCCTCCTTGCCCAGATCGGTGTTTCAACGAATGCATCATCGGGCAATTCAGGCGGCGCGCTCAATTTCTCCAAGCTTCGCGGGTATCTGGAAATCGACGAGGACAAACTCGACACCTATATGGAATCTAACATCGATGCCGTCAAGGATCTCTTCGGTAAAGACACCTCCGGAGACTTGATTATCGACAGCGGAGTGGCACAGGCTATCGATAAATATCTGACTCCCTATACTCAGACAGGTGGATTCGTAAGCACCCGTATAGCGAGAATCGATAGTCAAATCGATAGTATGGAAGATGATATATCAGACTATGAAGAACATCTGGAAGATTACGAGGCTGATTTGAAGCGACAATATGGTATGATGGAAGCTACGCTCAATCAGTTGGAAAACAGTTCCCGGGAACTGGATAACTTCAGCCGCCAGCAAAGCAGCGATCGTAGAGAGGAGCCGACATGACCATCACCATCAACGGAGATAACATCAATTACACTCTCGAAGAGGAAAAGACCGCCGGAGATGTCCTTAACGGGCTCAGTTCCTGGCTGGAAGAATCGGGATTGCTCGTCGGAGGAATACTCCTCGATGAAGAATCCGTGCCTCTGGGAGGAACCGAATGGCGGAACCTGCCTATAGGTGACATCAACAGCTTTTCAGTTGAAGCCGTAAGTCTCAGGGAAGGGCGTGTTCGTCAACTTGAAACCGCCCGGGACTACTTTATCCTGCTCAAGAACGCCGCGGAAGCCGGGGATGAAGATGCCCTGAACGAGCTTTCGGATGGTTTTGATGATCTGAAACGTATTCTGCCGCACCTTCTGGACGAGGGTCCTCATCCCTCCATTATTCCCCATCTTGAAGAGACTCTTGGAAAAGGATTCCATAATAATGGCAGTACCGTAGCACTGGAAGCGACCCGGCTGGCCACTCTTCTTGACAGCCGCTGCAAGGAAGCCGCTGACCCTGAGGCAGAAGCCGGATCTGCTGCTGCGGCATTGGCCGCTATGGCCGAAAGCCTTGACGATGTTGCGGTCCATCTGCAGACAGGCAAGGATAAACAGGCGATGGATACAATAATCCGCCTGACTGAGATTCTACAAGCATTCATGAGGTCACTTTCGTGGATCGGCAGCGATGAGGGAATAAAACAGATCGCTGATGACATGAACGGGATTCTGGCAGAACTTGAAGAGGCCCTGAAAGCCAACGATACGGTACTCATCGGTGACCTCCTGGAATATGAAATCAAACCCCGTCTGCTGAACCTGCCGGCAAGATTGAACTTCTCCGGGGGGGCGATAACATGATACGGATACCTCTGCTGCAAATCTCGTTTTATAAGACTCAAACGGACTGGAAAACATTGGCAATATTCGGCTGTATCATAGCCGCCGCTATTCTGGCTCTCATCATTTACAACCGCAACTCATCGGGACCCGCGACAGGACGGGGTGGGAAAAGATTCAGCCGCCGCATTTTCAGGCGTGAAGCAATAGCCATCGGCCTGACAAAATATCAGATTCGCATCCTGGAAAGTTACATCAAAACCTATCAGGTTCGACGTCCGTTCAACCTGTTGTCCAACACGAGGGAACTGAATATCACCCTGGGTAAAGCGCTCAGGGATATCGACCATATGGAAGCCAAGGAAACTGTTATCGAACAGCGGAAACTGGAAATATACCGGATTAAGCAGCGAATCGACCGGATCTTCGCCGATACAAACCGGATGGCCAGCACGAAACAACTCAGACTCGGCCAGAACATTACTTTTCAGCAGGAAAATGGTAACCGCTTCACATCGGTAATTACGGCAAATCTCAAGGAATTCTACTGCACCCAGGTTCCCCTCAATTATGGCGGAGAACAGGTAAAATGGCGTAAAGGTAATAAAATCAAGCTTTTTATCTGGGGCGTGGACGGTGAAGAGATGGTTTTCGAATCAAAAGTGATGGGCTACACCAGCGTTAAGCGTATCAA
>JAUVIY010000366.1 GCA_030592625.1 Spirochaeta sp.
CGCTGAGCAGCAGGTCTGAGATCGCCCCGACTTCCTCCAGGGTAATCTCCGGAAGAAGATCCTGGACGGTTTCCCACTGGCAGTCGATGGAAGGATAGGTTTCGTCCTTTACGAAGGCATCAAGCAACGGCTGAATATAGGCCGAGGATTCAAGGTCGTTTTGCTGTTTCCAGTAATTTTCGAAAAAGCTGTAGACATCACGTTTTGCCCGATCAAGCTCCGAATCCAGGAATCCGTAGACCTGTACCCGCTCCGCTTCCGATAAAAGAGCTTCCATACCCTTAAGTACGCCATCTTCCGAAACTGCGGCAGCCAGGCCTCCTAAAGAAGTTTGTTCGGTATAGGAGGTTGTAAACCCGTAACCGAAGAGAAATGGTGGTTTCTCGTTCCGTTTAATCTCCGTCATGCGTTGGTTGAACATCACAAAGAAGAGTTGCTCGGCAAGCTCACCCTTGATGTCCGAACGGAAACGGCTTTTGAGGGAATCGTATTTCACATACACCTGAACGCTTGTCCGGGTGGCTTCGGGATCATGAACAACCTTCACCAGGGTTTCGTCATGCCCGGGGATGGGAAAATCCTGGCGGGGACGGGGATTCTCCGGACCTTGATGACGCCCGAACCGTTCTTCTATAAGACGTACCGTTTCATCAGGATCAAAATCACCGACGGCAATGACGGCCATCAGATCCGGACGGTACCAATCATTATAAAATCGTCGAAGAGCCTCCACCGGCGCATATTGAATCACCTCAGTTTCCCCAATAGGCCGTCGCTCTGCATACCGGGATCCCTTGAAAAGTACCGGATAGGTTTTATCCAGCATTCGAGACTGCGCACCACGGCCGCCGCGCCACTCTTCCAGTACCACACCTCGCTCTTTTTCGAACTCCTCTTCGGTCAGGGTGGCCTTGAACGCCCATTCCTCCAGAACGTCTAATCCCAGTAGAAACTGATCTTCATCATCGGTCTTCACAGTAAGCTGGTACACCGTCTCATCAAAGGTGGTGTAGGCGTTTATCTCCGGTCCGAACTCCATGCCGAAGGACTCGAGGACATCAACGAGTTCGTTTGCCGGAAAACGCTCGGTTCCATTGAAGAGCATGTGTTCAAGAAAGTGGGCCAGACCACGCTGATCTTCATCTTCCAGCACCGATCCGGCGCGGACGACGAGACGGAGCTCCGCCATACCACCGGGTTTGGCATTGCCCCGGACGTAGTATCGCAATCCGTTTGATAGAACACCGGTATGAACCTCCGGATCGTTGACAATTATGTTGTCCGATTGGGCCCGGGCCGTAAGAAGACTGGTGAGAACGAGAAACAGAATTGATAAAAATGCGAATCGGCGGATTTTGGATGTCATGTTCCCAATATAGGGAAGAAGCCGGCGCTGTACAAATGACAATTTGGAAAGGAGACATTTACCGTCAGTGTGGTATCCCGAAAATTCGGCAACTATGAGCAGCGTCAGGAGGGACTGTCCGGGAGCATGGAGAAAAGATACCCGAAGTTCGTCGGAACGGATTAAGGGTCGTACCGCAGGGCGGAGCCCGAGGAACGATCCCGACAAGCCTGAAAGGCGAGTACCGCTAGAACGAGGGTGGCTTATTCGCAATGCTTCCGGACAGTCCCGCTGGAACGAGGGGTACGTGCAGCAACGAGTCCGGACAGCTCCACTCAGGCGAACACCGGGTTGAACGCGGTTTCCAGGAGCTGTTTCGTGTAGGGATGCTCAGGTGCCTCGAAGATGCACCGGGCTTCTCCCGACTCAACAATCCGGCCGTCCTTCATCACGGCAATTTCGTGACAGAGGTCTCTTATTACAGCCATATCGTGGCTGATGAAAAGATAGCTCAACCCGTGTTTTCTCTGAAGTTCCTTGAGGAGTTCGATCACCTGGAACTGAATCAACCGGTCCAGTGATGAGGTGGGTTCGTCCAGGACGATGAGCCTGGGCTTGAGAACCAGGGCCCGGGCCATGGCGATCCTCTGCCGCTGTCCGCCGGAAAACTGATGGGGATATCGCCCCTTGAGGGCCGGGTCCAGACCGACTTCCGCCATGGCACCGTCGATAATGTCCGATCGCTCTTCCCGGTTTCCGATATCGTGAATCTCAAGACCCTCGCCGATGATACGTTCCACCGACATCCGGGGGCTCAGGCTTCCGAAGGGATCCTGAAAAATGATCTGTATGTCCCTGCGCAGGGGTCGCATTTCATTGCGGTTCAGACCGGCGATGGTCCGTCCATCGTAAACGATATCCCCTTCGCTGTGCTCAAGCCTGATGAGGGCCTTGCCCAGGGTTGTTTTACCCGAGCCGCTTTCCCCGACGACACCGAGGGTCTGCCCCTCCCGGATGGCGGCGCTCACTCCATCGACGGCCTTTACGTATCCCACCGTCCGGCGGAAAAATCCCCTCTGTATGGGAAAATGAACCTTGAGATCCCTGAATTCCATGACGACGGGTTTGTCGATATCGAGTTTCGGTGAGGTTTCCCCGGGTTCGGCATTCAGGAGCGCTTTCGTATATTCGTGAGCCGGTCGTTTGAACACCTTTGCCGTCTCGCCCTCTTCGATGATCAGTCCATCCTGCATCACCGCAATACGCCCGGCAAAACTCCTGACAATGCTCAAGTCGTGAGTAATGAAGAGAATTGCCATGCCGGTCTCAGCCTGGAGCTGCTTGATAAGAATGAGCACTTCGGCCTGTATGGTGACGTCCAGCGCCGTAGTCGGTTCGTCGGCTATGAGAAGTTTCGGGTTGTTGATCATCGCAAGGGCAATCATCACCCGTTGCCTCTCTCCGCCGGACAGCTGGTGAGGATAGGCTCCCAGTCGCTTTTCGGCATCCCTGAGGCCAACGCGATTCAGCCAGTCAAGAGATACCGGCGTCGCTTC
>JAUVIY010000222.1 GCA_030592625.1 Spirochaeta sp.
GAAAGAACCTCAAGCGTCACTTTCCGGAAGCGGGGCTGTCCGGGAGCATTGCGAATTTACGGGACACCACACTGGCCGTTAATTTTTAAGTAAACGTTTCTCTTTAAGTCGTTCCGGTTCAACACGGTCGTTTATTGCTTAGAGTTCAAACATCACTCGGTCCACAATGTGCTGTTTGGGGTCTTTGCCTTCCGGTGTCGACTCTTCGGCTGTTTTGCGAAATTCCCTGCCGCGGACGATATCTGAGCAGGTAAGAATCATCAGGTCTTCAACCACCTGGTCCTGGGTCATGTCACCGGACACATTAGGTGGAAGGGTGTTGCCATTGATGGCCAGGAATATCACATTATCGAAAGTTTTGAGGTAAGAATGTATTTCTCTGACGCCCTTTCGGGAACTCGGATTCCAGGGTCGATAACGGGTGCCGGCGGGGAACACCAGGATAATCCGGCCATTATGCTTCCGATTAATCATTTCACGCATGGCAGCTTGATTGATGGGAATGCTGATCTTGCGTATCGCTGCGATTTCCTTCGGATCTTCGATGGAATCCAATGACCTGCTGGGATAAATGATGATTGTATCGAAAGACCGTGTGAATATAGCGGTTATCGGAGAGGACTCGCTAAGTTTCATTCCCCTGATCGGTAATAACGATTTCGCGATAACCGGACCAAGACGATTGTCGTTTTCAATCAGGCGGTAGAATATGGGAAAATCAAAATTGCTGTAATGTTCGGCCAATATCAGGCATGATTCCCCCGCCCGACACCGACTATGAAGTTCCCTCAGGGCACCAATGTTTTCGATCCTGCTGCCGGGAAGCATGTATTTGTCGGCAAATTGACCGATGATTTCTTTATTCGGCGGGCTGCCTTCCTGATAAACGTTATCAGGACGAAACTCGTAATCGCCATAGAGATTCGACTCCATTGCCGAGACCTGGTGATAAATTTCTTCTATTTTCACAATCTTCATTGTGATGCAAAATCCGGTTATTTGGAAGTGACCGGTATCATCAGGTTATCGGATTATTGAAGCGATTTCACCCCAGCCGTTGCGTGAACTGAGAGGATTTTCCGGATCGGGTATCTCATGGCCATCGATCACGAAACGATAGAACCGTGAATCGGGAGGCATATTCATCGTTACGGTATAAACACCGGGGTGAACAGGAGACTCTTCCATTGGAGTCAGATAAGGATCCCAGCGATTGAAGTCACCCACGAGTGATACCCGGGATCCGTATTCGCCGAAGTAAACGAAACGGATGCTGCCGTCGGACAGTTGCTTGATACCCGGAGTCGGCATCGAAGAATGAACGGGTATAATGAGGGATGATACCTGTACGCCCCGGCTGTCCCTTTGTATTCCGGCGTTGGGATCCACGGTCCATAAACCATCAACAATAAGTCGATACCTGATTTCATTATATCCTTCGGGAACAGGCATGGTGAGGATGAATATGCCATGTATATTTTTTTCATAGCTGTAAAATCTTTGGTATTTTTCATGCTCAAGCGCCAAAGATACAACTTGTGTTCCCTTTGGTGCCGAATAACTCAGCATTATTACATTGTTGGAAACATATGGTTCTGCAGATTCTCTGGTATTGAGGATCCGGTGATGGAGTTCTGTATCAAAAGACGTGGCGAATATCGGTAAAACCCCGATTAACGCCATGAGAATCAATAGAACTGTCCTGCATCTTCCTGATAAAGCCATTATCCCCCCACATTCCTCATCTTCGGTTAATATTGAGGCTGCTTTAATTCTTCAATAGTTCAATGGAGCATTTTTATCGCCGATAAATGGTATAGGATACGAATTCGATGCCGACCCTCGAAGAACTGGACACATTAAAAAAACATATTAACGAACTGGGAGATGAACCACGCTTGCTCGCCGAGCGTGGCGAGTCCCTTGAGGATATAACTCCACCTGAATCTTCGATTGATTCGGATCTGGCACAGCTTCTTGTTGATGACAATTCGGGAGGTGGAATCGATGAGATGGAAGCCCTCCTCGGTTCCTATGCCGACGATATGGGCGAACCTGAGGCAGATGATTTCAGCTTTGAAGATACCGAAGGTGCAGAAGATGTATTTCCCGCAGAGGACAGTTCAGAAGAAGATTTTTCCCTGGACGATCTGGATCTTGGCGATACTATAGGGGACCTTTCCGCAGATGATTTGCCTGAAACACTGCCAGTCGATATTACGGCGGATAGTGATGATTTCATCGAAGAGATATCCGATAACGTTTCCGCGGAAGAGCCTTCAGTCGATGATTTCTCTCTTGACGATTTGAGTTCCGATGAATCTCCATCGGATGAAATGCCCGAACTTGAAGATTCGTTCTCCCTGGATGACGGCGGCAGTGATCTCCAGGAAATGTCCCTTGATTCTCTCGACGAGTCGGGAGAACTGGAAGATCTGGGATCGGAGGCGGAAGCGGAAGAGAGTCCGGAGGACATCCCCGATGTCGAGTCGGCAATGGAAGATCTCGGCAATCTTGATGCATTGGATGCAGAGTCACAGGATGAAATCTCACTGGACGAAGATCTTAATTTTAATGAAGAACTCGGTGCAGATGTTCTGTCGGATATCAGGGATGTCGGTGATGAGTCTCAACAGTTCTCCATGGATGATTTCGGAGAGCAATACAACTTCAAAGAGGGAGACGGGGCTTATACTGATGATCTTGGAGTTGATCTTGAGCAACTCGAACAATCTCTGGACGAAGCGGCTGAAGGTGAGTCAAAATCGTTCTCTATTGATGAAGAAGATTTTATTGACATCCGGCGGACCCTCGCCGCTCTTCCAAGAAATCTTAAAATTGCCATAGAGGAGATTCTGGCTGATGATCGCCGGAACCCTGAAGATCTCAAGCCGCTGATTGATGCACTGATTACCGGAGAGAGTCCGAAATCGCTGGTTGTCAGGTTCAGAGCCATCACCAAACGGAAGATTGAGCTTCCCAGAAGCTATGAAAAGCGTTCGGGGCGGGCACTGGAAGACCGCAGGGCTTCGCTGGTTTACGGACTGATCCGTGAGGGCTGGCCGGTTATACGCGTTATCCTGCTGGTTGTCAGTATCGGATGGGTTTCGGGAGCAGCGATTTTCATGTGGGTCTACCGTCCTTTGATGGCGGAACGCCTCTATGCCAGAGGATTGGTTGCCATTGCAGTCGATGATGTCGATGAAGCTGTCATGTATTTCTATGATGCATGGGACGGATGGCCTCTATTCATTCCCGATGAAGAAGGTGCCGACCGAATCGCTGATTCACCCATTGTGGTGAAGGGATGGAAGAATAATAACCGGTGGCTGGACTATGCCGCTGCACTCAGACGCCGCAAACACTGGGACGCGGCCGAGATGATTTACGAAGGCTATCTCAAGGTTAAGCCGGGCTCCAAGGAAATCCGTCTGGAATATTCAGAATTTCTTTCCGGTGTTCTCGGGAAATATGAGGAAGCCCTGGATTTACTTGAAGAAGCGCCGCTTCGCGGACGGAGTAAATGGGACAGGGACTACATCCTTGCCGCTGGTGATGTTTTACTGGATTGGGCGGAAGACGATCCCACCAAGTACGAGGAAGCCCGAAAAAGGTATGCGAAAGTCCTGGAAATCTCCCGGAATGACGAACGGGCTATCCTTTCCATGATGCGTTATCATCTCAGATTGGCCGATGATGAGGAAATCGACAGATTGCTCCCGATTTTCGATAGTGAGGTTCCCGGTCGGTCTGATGCACCGGAATTGGCGGCTGAAGTCTTTGCCGGTCTCGGAGAATATCATTTAGCCAGAGGCAATGCTGAAGATTCCCGCCGTT
The DNA here is from genome assembly GCA_030592625.1 of Spirochaeta sp. Lineage (GTDB taxonomy): Bacteria > Spirochaetota > Spirochaetia > DSM-2461 > DSM-2461 > UBA2779. The sequence continues at coordinate 3,838 of JAUVIY010000222.1, forward strand.
TTATCAATCTTGCCCTGGCGGCCGACCCCCTGGCACCTGAGCCACCATTTGTTGACGCCATGTATTGGCGACTGGTCGGTGAAAAGCAACGCGAACTTATGGCATACAGACGTACCCTCGTCAATCTTGACAGTCGTGAATCCTTGAGCCGGAGCAATCTGAAAATGAGGATTCTGACCCTCGGAGGAATGGGACGTATCCAGGCAGCTCATAAGGAGTACGGTAAGGCAACAGCCAGTTACTCCAAGGCTCTCGATCTGTTTGAAGATGCACGAATGCGAAATCAGTTGGGTGCAGCTCCCGCATACGGCCGGCTGTATCTGGAGCTGGGCGATATCATGTACCGGGGAATCCAGACCGGTGGAGATTTGCCGTTATCACTTGCGTTGAAGCAGGAATCTCTAGTTGAAGGAAGCGATCGTTATTCCCAACTCTTGCAGGCAGTGCAGTATTATAATGAGGCGGAAGAGCTGTTTGACAGGGGAGGTGGCGGTTCCAGATTGCCATCTGATTCACTTTACCGTCGGGCATACGCACGGTATGTCATAGGCCTGGATGGTGCATTAATAGATTTCCACCGGGTCGCCAGACAGATGCCTGAAGACTATGAAGCCAGGATGGCTCTGGCGACAGTACTGCTTGACAGCGGTGATTATGAAGCTTCCCGCAGTCAGTATACCAGAGCCATAGAGTTCCTTGATGATGAGCTGCATAGAACCGGGGGGATTCTGAATCCACTGGATCGGCAGAGTCATACCGAGCTGCTGCTCCGTTATGTTGTTTCCTGGAATAATCTCGGTGTCGGCCGGGCGCGTTCTGCTGCCCGCGGTGGAGGAGAAGATGATTACGCCGCCGCTTTAAGCGCATTCACCATGGCCTCGGAATATCTCGATGAAGTCTATGATGACATGACAGATCTGAATAGTCGGGGAGCTGTCGGGATGCGGGATATTGAAGAGCGCCGTATCATCTCTGAATCAGACGGGCGTA
>JAUVIY010000437.1 GCA_030592625.1 Spirochaeta sp.
AAACCGATTCCGAACAATCAAACAGTTTCTTCTCCGCTCCCGCAGCTCGTGCGGAAACTTCCGCCAGGCTGGCCGCATGGGATCCCGGGGAAGGCATTGGAATCATTGCCGTAAGGTTCGTCTATCCCGAGGATTTTCATCAGATCGATGATGAACTCTTATTCACCGTGGAACCCGAACCCGCAGACGGAATCATCTTCGGTTCCGCCCTCAAGGGTGAGCCGATCTACAAAGACGGACTGGCCCAATACTACGATGAAACCACCCTGGTGATGGAGTTTCGAACCGCACCCGATGTTCAGCCGACTCAGCTCTATGTCAATGCACTTTTCCAGATCTGCAATGAAGAAGGCACCTGCCTGTTCCCCGATTCGGAACTGCTTTTCATTGATTTCGATCCCGCATCCCCGGTCATAGAAGCGGATTCCACCGTTACAGCCATCCTGAACTGGTCCGCGGGAAGCTCAGGTTTCACCGGAACTGCCGCTGCCGGAACTGCAGCCGGCGGCTCTCTGCTTCTCTTCCTTCTGATGGCCTTCGTGGGAGGCATACTCCTGAACATCATGCCCTGTGTGCTCCCCCTGCTATCGGTAAAAGCCCTGGGGCTGGTGAAACAGGTCGGACAGGACCGCAAGGCCATCCTGAAGCATTCCTGGCTCTACGTCGCGGGTATCGAAGTGTCGTTCTGGGTTCTGGCACTCATTATCATCGCCCTTCAAACCTCGGGCCGGCTCCTGGGCTGGGGTTTCCAGTTCCAGTCCCCGCTGTTCGTCCTGGTACTCACTGCAATCATCTGGGTTTTCGCCCTGAGCATGTTCGACGTATTCGTCATCGAAGCTCCCCGCAAGAGCATGGAAGGCGCCTCGGCCGCCGGCGCCCGGGGCGGTTATCTCGGCAGTTTCCTCACCGGTATCTTCGCCGTCCTGGTAGCAACTCCCTGTACGGCACCCTTTCTGGGTGCGGCTCTGGGCTTTGCATTCTCTCAGCCGCCGTCCGTCATTCTGGCCATTTTCAGCATCACCGGCCTCGGTCTCGGCCTCCCTTTCCTGCTGTTGGGTATCTGGCCGCGAATCATCGAGAAACTGCCCAAGCCAGGTAACTGGATGACCACCTTTAAGGAAGTGATGGGATTCCTCCTGTTGGGTACAGCGGTCTATCTGTTCACCACCTTCGCCAAACTGGCCCCGGCGATGCTGAACGGTGCCCTCTGGTGGATGCTCTTCCTCGGATTCTCCGCCTGGCTGCTGGGCAAGGCCCGCAATCCTTTATCAAAAATCCGGTTCAGAAGGGTTGGTCAGATTGCCGCTCTCTTGATAGCTGTAGGTTCCGGTCTTTATTTTATTGACCTCTCGCGAGCCGGCGACACATTGCCTGCCCCATCTGCTGCAGACGGCACATACATCATCTTCGATGAGGCCGATGTCCTGGTCCGCATCGCCGCGGATGAACCGGTCTTCCTCGAATTCACCGCCGCCTGGTGCACCACCTGTAAAGTGAATCAGAGAGTTTTCAACGACAAGT
>JAUVIY010000136.1 GCA_030592625.1 Spirochaeta sp.
CCACAATCACAAGCCCGTCGCCAGTGTAATCAATCGCGTCCACGGGACAGGATTTAACACAGGATCCGAGGCCCAGACATCCGTACTTGCAGCCCTTGTCCCCGTCGAATTGCATCCAGGCCGATTCGCAATCGGCATATCCAATGTACCGGAATTCCTTTACGGCCACTTCATCGGTTCCCAGACATGCCAACCGGGCCACCATCCGGACAGTCGAATTGTCTACCGCGAGTCCCAGAATTTCACCCAGACCGGTCAGGGTATCGGCGCCCCCGGGGGTACACCTGGTTGCATCGGTATCGGCCTCGGAAGCCAGGGCTTCGGCATATGATTCACAACCGGCGTAACCGCAGGCACCACAGTTTAAACCCGGGAGGACTCCGTTGAGGGCTTCAACCTTCTCGTCTTTCTCTATTTTGAGCCTGCGGGATGCAGCGGCCAGTCCAAGCCCCAGCAATGTGGCGAAAGCTGAGGTTGACAGGAATGCGGCAAGTATTCTTACGATATTCTCCATGTCTTTTCTTCAGCCTCCGATTAGATTCGTCAGAAGAGCCCTGTCGAAGGCCATGAATGCCAGTGCCATGAGACCGCCGGAGATGAATGCAATCGGCGTCCCCTTGAGATGCTTCGGTACCTTCTCGGTATCCAGGCGTTCCCGTATCCCGGACATGAACAGCAGGGCTATGAGGAAACCGATGCCCGCCGAAAGTCCGGCAATGAAGCTTTCCATGGGACCGTAGCTCTCATTTACGCTGATGAGTGCGATTCCCAGCACACCGCAGTTGGTTGTAATAAGAGGCAGATAGATACCCAGGGCCTGATAGAGGGGCGGCGAGTATTTTCGTACCACCATCTCAACGAGCTGAACCAGGGAGGCGATCACCAGGATAAAGGTAACAGTCTGCAGAAAGACAATGTTCAGAGGCACCAGAATGAAATGCTGCAGGGCCCAGGTTATCAGGGTGGCCAGGCTCATGACGAAGGTGACTGCAAATCCCATTCCCACGGCACTCTCGGTATTCTTGGATACACCGATGAAGGGGCAGAGTCCCAAGAACTGGGAAAGTACCAGGTTGCTGACGAAAACGTAGGTGATAATTATTCCGATGTATGTCATTTGTTTGTCACCTCTCCGAGCCACCGGAAGAATGCCTGCAGGAATCCCACGACAATGAGGGCACCAGCCGGGAAGGCGAACACCAGGGCCGGCTTATCGGCCAATCCGGGGATACGAATGACGCCGCCGTCAGGGAAAATCGTGATGGTACCGGCACCGAGCACTTCCCGTACCAGGGCGATGGCGGTGAGCCCCACTGTGAAACCCACTCCCATGGCGATGGCGTCGATAACCGAAGCGCCGATGGTGTTTTTGCTGGCGAAAGCTTCCGCCCGCCCCAGGATAATGCAGTTCACTACGATGAGGGGGATGAATATTCCCAGGGACTTGGAAAGGGCCGGAAAATAAGCCTGCATGGTCATGTCTACCAGGGTTACGAATGCAGCGATGATGACGATGTAGGCCGGTATGTGGATATCATCGGGAATATGCTTGCGCAAGGAGCTGATGACAAGGTTGGAACCGATGAGAACGATTAATGTTGCAGCACTCATTCCAAGGGCGTTGTTCACCGTAGTGGACACCGCCAGGGCGGGACAGAGGCCCAGAGCCAGGACGAAAATGGGATTCTCCTTGAGCAATCCCTTGAACAGACCTTTCACTATCGGCCCTCCCATTCTTGTACGAGTTCCGATCCGGCCCTCAGGGCATCGGTGATGCCGGAAAAGGTGACGGTGGCGCCGGCTACCGTATCGGCATCGGCTCCCAGGTCGGCCTTTGTCCGCGGGACCGGTCTATTGCCGCCGGTTCCGACAAAGATTTTCATATAGCTTGAATCCTCGGCCTTCTTGCCGAATCCGACTGTCTCATTATTTCCCATGAGGCGGGCCACCATCACGGTGCCGCCGGTATCATATGAAGCAACAATGGTCATGGGGCCCCCATAACCCGTGCCTGTGAGCTCCAGGATCCAACCTTTACCGCCTTTTATCGGCCATCTTTGAGGTACACCGGGCGCAGGCTCAGTTTCGACGGCGCCGGGAGTTCCACCGGCCGCGAGTACCGTGAGAGCCTCGGTCAGTTCCCGAGTCATGCGTTCGGCAATCACCGGTTCGGTAAAATTATTCACCACCGCCAGAAGTAAAGCCGCAACTGCACCGATAATACCCAGTCTCAGGGCCTTGTTTGCCATTTCCTTCATGAAACCACTCCGTAGCGTGTAGGCTTCATGAAGCGATCGATGAGGGACACCAGAATATTCATGAAGATGATGGCCAGACTGACACCTTCGGGAAGATTCCCGAAACGTCTGATGACGAATGTAAACAAGCCGCACCCCAGTCCGAATATAATGCGCCCTTTAAGTGTCAGCGGTGATGTCACCATATCGGTGGCCATGAACAGGGCACCGAGCATCAACCCGCCGGTAAAGAGATGAAACAATACATCGCCGGAGAATATTCCGCCGCCGTACTGCATACCGTCAAAAGCCCACATGAAAAGGGCGAAACTCCCGATATAAGCGACCGGGATTTCCCAGTTGACAATCTTCAGAATGATCAGTAGAAGTCCGCCGATGATGAGCAGCAGTGCCGACATCTCTCCCAGAGATCCGGGTATGCGGCCCAGGAAGAGATCGAGATAAGTCGTCGGCATACCCGCCGACTCCAATAACCTCATAGGACCGTCGATTCCCGCCGACAGATCGGAGAGAGCCAATTTAACGCTCCCCAGAGGCGTGGGGCCGCTTACCGCATCGGCACCACCGATACCCGGCAGGGTCCACCGGGTCATATCGGTACCCCAGGAGAAGAATACGAAAACACGGCCGGCCAGGGCAGGATTCATCCAGTTTGAACCCAGGCCTCCGAAACTCCATTTCACAACGGCAATGGCGAAAACCGAAGCCACCACCGGTATGAATACCGGCACTTCGGGCGGCATGTTGAAACCGATCAGTACACCGGTTACAACGGCACTGAGGTCGTTCAGGGTATTTTCGCGCTTGAAAGCCAGGTTCAGCAGGCCTTCGGTGATGACTGCGGCGGCTACGGATGCGGTAATTACCAGGGCGGCGCGCCATCCGAAAAGTACAATACTCCAGACAGCCGCCGGAACCAGAGCGGCGAGAACCCAACCCATTACTCTCCGGGTGGATCCCGGAGCATGGATCTGGGGAGACGTTGTCACAAGAGGTAGACGTTCCATCAATTATCCTTTATTCATGGCGGCGAGCCGCCGTTTGCGGCCCCGGGCGGCCTTGAAGGCTGAGATGAGGGGGATGTGGGAGGGACAAACGTAGGCGCATGCGCCGCAAAGCACACAGTCATCCAATCCGAAAGCGGTTGCGTCGTCCAGGCGCTCATGCTCGATATTCTTGAATATGGTTGTGGGGACGAGGCCCATGGGGCAGGCCTTGACGCACCGACCGCAGGACAGACAAGCTGTTGCTGCGAAAGACTGCACTTCTTTTTTCGTAAGGGCCAGTATGCCGCTGGTTCCCTTGGTAACCGGGGAGTCCAGATCGATGAAAGTGAAGCCCATCAATGGGCCGCCGCTGACAAACTTCTCCGGCTCTTCAGCCAATCCGCCGCATTCCTCGATAAGATCTTGAATGGAGCTTCCCACCCTGGCACGGATATTCCCCGGCTGGGCTATCGCACCGCCGGCGATGGTGACGACCCGTTCGATGACCGGTTTGTCGTCCCTCACCGCTTCGCAGACCGAAACAAGGGTTCCGACATTGGCGTTGATAACACCCACTTCGATGGGGAGTTTCCCCGACGGAACTTCTCGATCAAGAATAGCTTCGATGAGATTTTTCTCCGCGCCTTGAGGGTATTTCACTTTGAGAGGCATAACCTCTATTCCATCTGCGGCACCTGCAGCTTTGAGTTTCTCAATTGCATCGGGCTTGTTCACCTCGACTCCGATGACAATGCGTTCCGGGTCAAGAAGTTTTTTAATAATCCTGATCCCCTCGACGATATCTTCGGTATGTTCGAGCATCACCCGGTGGTCGGCGGACAGATACGGTTCACATTCGGCGGCATTCACCAGGAAAACCTCACAGGTACGCCCTTTGGGTACGGAGAATTTCACATGTGACGGGAAGGTGGCTCCACCCTGACCAACAACACCGTGCTGCTTGAGGATATCGAGAATCTCATCCTTGGCCATGACCGACCAGTCCCGGGTCAGAATCGGTTTTCCCAGGCGGGAGAATTCCCCGTCAAGTTCGATAACCGCCGCGGTGGTTTTGATGCCGCTGGGTAGATAGAGATTTTTAATTTCTTTTACAGTCCCGGGTATGGGTGAATGAACCGAAGCCGAGACGAAACCCGCAGGTTCTCCGATGAGCTGACCTTCCTCGACATGGTCCCCGGGTTCAACCAGAGGTTTCGCCGGTGCACCGATATGCTGTGAAAAAGGAACCACAGCCACTGCCGGGAGCGGCGCATTCCGGATCGGTTTATTTGAAGTGGATCCCTTACCCTCCGGAGGATGGATTCCTCCTCGTGTAAAGGTTTTAAATTTGTTCATGCGGCCTGAGCCCTCCTGCGAACTGTGAGCAATGGTTTATAGATACCCCGAGTCAGTTGATTGACATGTGTCGGCAGCAGCACGAGCATCAGCATAACCAATACGGCGATGCTTAAAAGAATAATCCGCATGGTTCCGAAACCCCCGGATTCAACTATCGGCAATTCGGTAACGGTAACTACAGGTGAGGGACCGCCAAGGGATGCGAAAAGCCGACCGGGACCGCGGCTCAGTTCACGGTTGACGACAGCTCCGAACCAGGCTTCGTCATAATCGGTAATGATCGATTCGACAACGGCAATGGAATCACCATTGTCACTGTAACTGCGGACCTTCAGAGTGTCACCGGGCATGGGAAGCCGATACTCTGCACCGTAGAGAAATCCTTCATGATATGCAGTTGATGAAATCAATCCCGATACATCCGGGAGACTTGAAGCGGTTTGATTATCCGACAGTCGATGTAAAGAGGCAAAGTCATCAAAACCTTCGGAACTTTTCACCGTATAGGGGACAGGAGGATGGCTCTTTGTTCCGGGGACGGGAATGAAAAGTGTCAGTATTACGGCAATAGCGGCCAGTAAACCGGGAAAATAATGTTTGCCGGTCGCCGGAATTCGGGATTTAGTGAGAGACAGGGGCTCGAAAAGCTGATGTTCATGACGTTTGGCAAAGATTTGTCTTCCGTCCAGTCTCATCGCCAGCGTGAAGATGAATTCCGATGAAACCAGAGAAATACAGAGAGGAATGAAAAAATCAACACCGACAGTCAGAAATAAAGAAGCGGCAGCGGCGAAGAACCCCGTATAAACGGCAAGTTCCGGCAGCCGTTTCCTCACTTTATGGTTCCATCGGAAATTTGAAGGGGAAAGGTAGTAAATCAGAAGCGCGGGAAATACGGCTTTCGGAACCGCAAAGAATACGAATACCGCCAGAGGGAGCATGGCGGCAATTCGCGCCGGTTTTACGCTGATAATGAGTGCAGCGGCAATAAAGACCAGGACGTGAAATCGTATACCGGTCCGTTCATCCATCAACTGCCATCCCGACAGTTCCTTAATACCGTCGAGAATGTTCCGATACGCCGCGAGACTGCGGTCGGCAGGAAGATAAATCAGTTCCGCACCGCCCGATTCAAACAGACTGGAAATCCGGGAGAGATACGGATCTCTCCTGGGATCACCGGTAACCAGAACAGAATCCAAACCGTCAACACTCACCCGCTCCAGCCGGGGAATGGCCATGTAACTCACCTCGGCGGAGGATGCCGACAGAGCACCATCTACACCGGAATCCGACAGGAGATGAACCGCGTTTGGAACTTCCGTTTCAACCGAAAGTCTGAGGATATACCACCCCGGCCAGTAGAGTGACTCAGACCCCCGGGTATTGAGAAGGAGCAGAAGAGTGCAGGATGTCAGAATGAATAAAAAGAGTGCGAATAACCTTTTATTGAGATAATTACTGGAAATGCGGGTTAAAACGGACACGAAAACCATTCTCTTTGAGGGTTAATGCCTTGTCAAGCAAACTCCCTTTTTTTCAGCCGACTTGACCTCCAGCCGGGGAAATCCTACCTTCAAAGCGAGGAGTCATAATGGGTCAGGATACTAACGCCGCCCGCCGCCGTGCCGGTGTAATAGACCGTCTCCGCCAACTCGCAGGCGGGACGAAAGTCTTTGCGCTGATTGGAAAAAGCGGCACCGGAAAAAGTTTCCGGGCCAAGCTGGTGGCGGAGAACTACAGTATCGAGTACATCATTGACGACGGACTTCTCATTCAGGGAAACAGCATTGTCGCCGGAAAATCCGCCAAACGCGAACGCGTGTATATGAGTGCCGTCCGCACAGCCCTCTTCGACGACCCTCTCCATCGCCATGAAGTCGTGAAGGCGATACGGTCCCGGAAGATCAGGAAAATACTTCTGCTGGGTACATCGGAGCGCATGGTGGCACGGACGGCCGAGCGCCTCGAACTCCCACCGCCGTCTAAAGTGATACTCATCGAGGAAATCAGTTCGGAAGAAGACCTCGAGAAGGCACTGAAATCACGGAACGAAGAAGGCACACACGTCATTCCTGTACCGTCCATCCAGGTGGAACGGGACTACCCCCACCTCCTTTCGAACTCCATCAAGGTTCTGTTCAAGATAGGTCGGGGATTCGGGAAAAAACGGGGTAAAAAGCATATGGTCTACGAAAAATCGGTGGTCCAGCCCTCCTTCCATGATGAAGATAAGGGGAAAGTCGCCATCAGCGAGCATGCCCTGGGTCAGATGATTGCGCATTGCGTCGATGAATTCGACGGTGAGCTCATCGTCAGGAAGGTAAAAATCCGTCCTTCCCACGGCGTTTATCACATGAGGGCGGAAGTGGAAGTTCCTTTCGGGAATCATCTCAACGACAATCTGCACGACCTGAGAAACTACGTCGTAGACCGAATCGAGAAGTTCACAGGCATCATGATTGCAGAGTTCGATCTGGTAATCGCCGGGGTGGCCAGAAGA
>JAUVIY010000365.1 GCA_030592625.1 Spirochaeta sp.
AATGTCCCGTTGAGGCCCATTCCCGGATCCCCCCCGGACATGTCGAATCCTCCGAAAGGTTGTCCCTTCCACCCGAGATGCCGATATGCCCGCAAAATATGCAGTGTGAATACACCGCCTTTCGTTGAAATCACACCCGATCACAGTTCCCGCTGCTGGCTGCTCAACGATCAGGCCCCCGGAAATAATAATCCTTTCTCCGGAACCGAGGCTGCAAATGACTGAAGATGTCCTGGTCCGGGTGAATAACCTGGTGAAGCACTTCCCGGTCCCCGGGAAGAGAAAATCCGTTGTACACGCCGTTGATGATGTCAGCTTTGCCATCAGGAAGGGAGAAATCCTGGGGCTTGTCGGCGAATCCGGCTGCGGTAAATCCACCATCGCCAAATCCATCGTCCGGATGCACAAACCGACATCGGGATCGATTTTCATGGGTTCCCGGGATATCACCGGCTTGAGTGAAAAAGACCTGAAGCCGTACCGGAAGAGGATGCAGATGGTTTTCCAGGATCCTTACTCGTCATTGAATCCCAGGATGACCGTCCTGAAACTGGTGGCCGAGCCCCTGATAGCCCAGGGTATCGTATCCAAGGCCCGTCAGGCGAAAGACACAATTGTAGATATGCTGAATAATGTCGGATTGTCCGCCGAGCATTGTTCGCGATATCCCCATGAATTTTCCGGTGGGCAGCGACAGCGGATTTGCCTGGCCCGCGCCCTGATTCTGGAGCCGGAATTCATTATCCTGGATGAACCGATATCGGCTCTCGACGTCTCTATCCAGGCCCAGGTGATCAATCTGCTGCAGGAATTCAAACAGAAACGTTCCCTGACATATCTGTTCATCGCTCACGATCTTTCCATGGTTCGTTACGTCTCCGATCATGTGGGTGTGATGTACCTCGGGAAAATGATGGAGTACTGCGACAGCGAACAAATTTACAACAGACCCCTTCATCCTTATACTCAGGGCCTGCTTGCAGCCGTACCGGTACCGGATCCTGTTTCTGCTATAAGTAAAAACACCACAGCCATCGAAGGTGATCTTCCCAGCCCGATTTCACCGCCGGAGGGTTGCCGGTTCCATACACGATGCAGCGAATGCATGAATATTTGCCGGGAAGAAGAACCGAAACTCCGTGACGTCGGGGGCGGTCACATGGTGGCCTGCCATTTGATGGATTGATCATTTTAAATACTAGGATATAATTCATGAATCAACTCACAATAGAAAAGGAGAAATTTATGAAAAAAATGCTAATTCTGATTCTCGTCCTCATCGTAGCTGCTACAGCCGTTTTTGCCGGCGGCAAGGGTGAAGAAGCCGAAACGCCCACCACCCCGAAAACCGAGGTACAGGTTGAGCAGAAACTCACCTTTGCCCTTCAGAACGAACCGGACGGACTGGATCCGGGGATCACCAACAATTCCTTCGCATCACCGATACTCCTCAATACTTTCGAAGGCCTGGTGGTATATGACGAGAATAACAGCATTGTCGGCGGAAGCGCCGAATCCTGGGATATCAGCGATGACGGGCTCACATACACATTCAAATTACGAAATAATCTGAAATGGTCGGACGGAACAGCTCTCACGGCCAACGATTTCGTATACTCCTACTTGAGGGTCCTGGATCCCGCACTGGGCGCCCAATACACAGAGATGCTCACAGACTATATTGCGGGAGCCGCAGACTATTATGCCGGAACCGCAGATGCCGATTCTGTCGGAATTAAGGCCAGGGACAATAGCACCCTGGTTCTAACCCTCATACAGCCGACAGCCTATTACATCGGGATTCTCGGTATGTGGGTCTACAGCCCGGTGAATGAAGCAACTGTTACGGCCAATGGTGATCGATGGACCCTGTCAGCCGATACCTACGTTTCCAACGGCCCGTTCAAGATGCAGAAAATTGCCTTCGGGGAAGGTTATGAGCTCGTGAAGAACGTGAATTACTGGAATGCGGATAACGTCAGACTCGAAAAATTGAATTTCCGATTCATCCCGGATCCCTCAACGGCCCTGGTGGCGTTGGACCAGGGAGATATCGACGGACAATGGGAAGTTCCCTCCGCCGACCTGCCGAGCCTTAAAGCAAGCAGCGATGCCCTTCAGATTATACCGTCTTACGGTACCACGTATTACGAAGTGAATTGTTCCAAAGCCCCTTATGACAACCCGAAAGTGCGTCTGGCACTGGCCATGGCGCTGGATCGCACGGCCCTCATCGAGAACGTTCTCCAGACCACGGATAATCCTGCATTCAGTCTGATTGCCCCCGGTTATTCGGTTGACGGAGTCGCATACGATAAAGGACGTTCCAATTTCGGCCTGTCTGCGACAGCCGACGTGGAGGGCGCCCGCGCCATGCTCGCCGAAGCCGGTTTCCCGAACGGAGAAGGCTTCCCCACACTGGAACTGAGTTACTACACAAACGAAACCGTCAAGACCATCGTCGAAGCCATGCAGCAGATGTGGCAGGAGAATCTGGGGATCAAAGTCAACATATCCACCGAAGAGTGGGCGGTGTACTATGAGGCCATCCAGGCGTTGAACTACGACGTCGGTGCGATGGGCTGGGGCGCGGACTACATGCATCCTATGACCTTCTTCCCCTTAAGGCTCAGTGATGGGGTTATGAATAACTGCGGATACGCCAGTGCCGAGTACGATTCCCTCGTGAAACAGGCGCAGAGTGAGACCGATCCGGCTGAAGCCATGAGGCTTATGCGGGCGGCGGAGGATGTCATGATGGCCGACATGCCGTTGATTCCCATCCACTACCGTTCATCACCCAAGATGATGGCGCCATACGTCAAGGGTTGGTATATCACGCCGCTGAATAACATGTATCTCTCCGGAGCGTATATCGAGAAATAGGGATATGTGACCTTCCTGTCACGATA
>JAUVIY010000227.1 GCA_030592625.1 Spirochaeta sp.
ATAAACTTAGGTTCTATAAATAGAAACGCCGGGGGGGGTGTTAATGACCATGCGCATCACTGTGCTGGGAACCGATTACGAGGGATTAACCATCGCCGTCGGCCTCGCAACTTTGGGTCATTCAGTTATTGCAGTCGATACAAATCACAGCAGAGCAAGACGCCTGCAGCGGGGAACATCGATAGGGGAAGACATTGATCTTTCCAAACGGATGAAGCTGGTTCTTCGTGAAGGGCAGTTGAAGTTCACTTCCGAGCCCGAAAGATGTCTGGCGGAAGCCGATGTTGTTATTATCGCAGGAGTCCCCGGATCGGATTCGGATGGTATTCCTGAGCGGACCGCCATTCTCAGAACTGCCGAGTGCCTGTCCGGCGCCATTGCATCATTCTCTACCGTCATCGTTACCGCCCGAATCCCCACCGGCAGCTGCCGTATCTTACAGGATTGGTTGAACGATGCAATGTACACCGGAGCCGTTAACGTCGTCGCTTTTCCGATTTTTTTCAGCCAGCCACTGGGATTACATGGCTTTCTTCATCCTGACAGAATCGTACTCGGATATGAGAGCGAGCAGCCCCGCCGTGTATTGGACAAACTTTTCGCCAACATGCTGCTTAACGAAACCTCGATATTCCATGTTTCCTGGGAGGCCGCTGAAATGATGCGGGCTACCGGAGGCACACTGGCAACCGGTATACCGGGAGAAAGCACAACTGTTCTTGCCGTAGATGAAACAAAGAAGGCTTACAGCCGGGTAGGACAGCGACGATAGTCTTTTTCTTATATATCCGGTATTTTTCCCCAGGTTATCCACAATCCGGATACTGCCGTGCCTGGAAAAGTCAGGCTGATTCCAAGGCAGTTTTCCGTCTACCGGGGAATGAAAACGAGTTGAATTACCTTTAAACGGGATATTTTTCAGTCAATATCATACCAGATCATATGGAATATTACTGTTTAGTTCACTCATTCCAGCTGTATTTTGAAAGTTCAAAGCATAAGAGAAACAGTTATACTCAGGTTATCCCAATTTTTCCCCAACTTATCCACAAGCAAACCCTGTTATATTCAACCCTCAGGCTTTTCTACCGCCGCACCCCACTCGATTAGGTGACTGGAAATAAAATCCAGAATCTGCTGGTGTTCGGCTTTGCCTCGCCCGGTGGGATGTATCGGATCACCGAAAAGGATATGTACGGGCCTGTCCGTATGAAGAGGACCGAACTCTTTAACCCGTTTTCCCGCCCCCCAGAAATCGGTACGCAGAGCTACGGGAATTACAGGAACATCGGCTTTGAGAGCCAGTTTGACAGCCAGGCTGTTGAACCGCCGGGATGAAAAAATATCCTGCCGGGTGCCCTCGGGAAAAAGGATCACCGAAACACCTTCGGACAGCAGCTGCTTACCGCCTTCCAGCACCTGCATCAGGTCTTCACCGGGATGACGTCTGGTTACAGGGATAGCCCGCAACCGCTTAAGCACCTGACCGAAAAACGGCATTTTTAAAAGATTTTGTTTGACGACGAAGGTCATCGGAGTCCTTGCTGCAACCAACCCGGGCAGTGCATTCACTTCCAGCGTTCCCATATGGTTGCAGGCGAATACATACGGCCCCTGATTGTCCGGATATTTATCCAGTCCCTCAAAGATAAGATTTGCTCCATGCTTCTCCACGATGCGCATCACCCTCAAGGCCTGGAGTTTCACAGCTTTCTGTGGATCCTTTGTGTACGAAAACTTGATTCCCGACCAAATAACAAGAATGGTGTAGCGTACATAAAACCAAAACGGCCCTTTGAAAAACCGCCTTGAAGAGAAACGCTGATAGCGATCCGGGTCGGTTTCATACCGCTCCCGGGATATATCAGGAAGATACATAATCCAGCTCTCCTAACTGCCGATTCCCAGAGATCCCTGATCTCCCAGACTATCCTCCATGGCACGTTTCTCCCAAAGAGCCTCGTCCGTGGCAGACAGTTCATTGTATGCCAGCCGCAGCTCTTTCAGGGCAACCAGCGTGCGCAGGGAATCGGGAACGGTCTTTAACCGGTTCATAGACAAGTCCAATGTCCGCAGATTCTGCAGACGGTGCCAGTCGGGGGGTAATTCAGACAGTACATTGCCTTTGAGGTTGAGTATTCGTAAGCGTTTAAGCCTTCCAAGGACATCCGGCAATGTTGAAAGATTGTTATATGACATATTGAGTGCCGAAAGATTAGGTAATTTCAGGATACTCTCAGGAAAATGATTGAACCTGTTGGACCCGAGATCGAGTATCCTCAAGGTCCTGGCGGAATGCACGTTATCGGGAAGCCGACTGATGCCGATACCTCGGACGATTAACGCCTCTATTCGTGGAAGGGAGAACAGACCCCTGGGTAAGCGGAAATAGCCGGTCAGATCCTTTCTGATGAATTTCACCCGAGTCACCCGATGTTTCAGCAAGAAGGTGTCGGGAGAGCAACCGAGAAGTTCATACATGGCATAAAGAAAAGAAGCACTTCCGGCTATGTCGGAAAAAAAACCGGAAGGAACAATATATCCCCTGGAATTTATACTGCAGCCATGGAAGAATTCCTCGCAAAGTTCCTCGTAATTACTTTTGTTTCGTAATCCGGAGATAAGGACATCGATTTCCCCGTAATCAGCGGTAATAAAGGTGTAACGCAACCGGTCTACCAGATCCCTGCGATTCGATGAAGTAATCATTCAAACATCATTATAACAGGTGGAACCGTAACCTTGTCACCCCAGTTCCCAGGGATCGCGTTCTACTTCTTCATCTTCCTGACGGTACTGACGCTCCCATGCCTCACTGTCCAGATCATCATATGCGTCGCCCCAGTCATCCTCATCGACGTTGGAATCCACCTGATTTGCCTGTTCGTTCTCCATACTCTCAAGATCATCCAATGAGATGGTTCTGTCTTCGTCGTCATCATCGTAATGATGGCTGTCCGATTCAGACATGGCGGCCTCCTGAATTAATATTAATCCTCCGGCAGTCCGTCTTCCAGAGCTGAAGTGAAATTACCTCTACTATTAATCCGGTTGATCAATCCGCCGATCATATAATGACAGGGAGGATGATAATGACCCGATATGAACGTATCCGTCAGGAAATCATCGCCGTTGAGCGGGAAATTGCCGTGCTTCGACATGCAGTAAAAGAAGATGGTGAACAGAAAACCTTCAGGAACATCTGTATCAGAAACGAGCAGATCCGGGACTCGTTCTCAGGAATCAGACAGGCCATCTAGTCCAGAGTAACCAAGTCACCACCGCCGAGGGTGGAGACGGCCCGACCGAGGTCGTCCAGCAGGGGTTTCAAACGCTCTACCGGCGGTGCCGTGTATACCAGAGCGTCAGCCAATCCTTCGTCCCTGGCCCAGCGGTCCCACCGATGAGCGATATCATCAACAATCACAGTTTCAATACCCGCTGATTCGAACAGGTCGCAACGGGCCAAATCCATCCATTTACGAAGTGATGAGGGTTCCGGCCACGAGCCCAACAGAATCTGCCTGGGCCAGCTGAGCTTCAGGGTGACATTATAATAAAAATGAGACTCACCCATTTCCTTGAGCGCACGATGGTAATCCAGCTCGAGCCCCAGGGAACCGGCGATGAGGCGGTCAGCCTCTTCGAAAGCCCTCAGAAACAGGTCGATTGACGGCAGCATGTGCTCCCGCTCTTCATCCCCGGAAGGGAACGTGAATTTGATTCGGTATGAAATTTTCTGTGTCATCGCTATCAGATAACCATTCTGACTTCCGATGCATCCTTAGGCAAGGCCGTCCCGGGGGACGGCCTGTCAAACTTCGGCTATAAGCAAGGACTTGGGATCAAGCTTCAGAGGCAGATCCTCGGAATTGATAATTCCATGATCTTTCACGAGATAGAGGTGAAGATAATCTTTCTCGGCCTTCAGGGTGACGATGACGTCAATCTGATCCATGAAGGGTACCAGGTTCGTCGGGATGCCTTCTTCATTGAGTACCGGTCCGTCGATATCCTCACGGTGATAATCATCGGTGAACCAGAGTTCTACATTTTTATCCGTAGCGAAGGATTTGTAAGCCACGACGTCATCGGAGGAGGCCTTGGTGAAGTCGAAACCATCGACGACGATGACATCGGTATCCACCTGACCGTTGTCCATCATAGCAGTAAGCCCGGCTATCACCTGTTTTACAGATGTACCCTGCTGGCTGAAATTCATGATGACACGGTTGTGAATGATTTCATCGTGGATTGCCATCGCATTATCCAGATCACGCTTCTGACTGATTTCCTTAAAGATATCTTCGTACCAACTGATGATATGATCCACCCTCTTGGCATAAGAGACGTGAATGACATGCTTTCCAGCCATCAGCTTGTCGGTAGCGATATGCACCAGGCAGGCTGTCTTGCCGATTCCCCGGCGAGAGGCTACAACACCGATGTTTCCCGCTCCGACACCGCCGTTGATGGACTTGTCCAGTTTCCGCAGCGGACTCTTGTTTATCAATTCATTCTTAACCATATGTCCCCTCTTACTTCCCGGCCTTTTTAGCTTCCTCAGCCTTCTTAATCAGCTCTTCGCCGATCGACTGGGGAACTTTCGCAAACTTGGCGAACTCCATGGTGAATTCCGCCTTACCCTGAGTAGAAGACCGAAGCGTCGTGGAATAGCCGAACATTTCGCTTAATGGAACTTCGGCTTCCACGGTGCAATTCACACCCTCTTCCTGAGATGCCAATATCATACCTCGTCTTTGGTTGATGCTGCCGAAAATA
>JAUVIY010000179.1 GCA_030592625.1 Spirochaeta sp.
AAAAGGCCTTGGACACAGGGCTCCTGGACAAGATAATCGGAATTGGATGAGGACTCTCGCAGGGTTGCGCCAGAGGTCACCAGAATATACAGAGGTGGAAACAAGACCATCGGCGTTATACTGCAGATTGGGAAGGCAGGGAATGAAAAAAGTACTGGTTCTGATTCTGACAGTTTTTTCGGTCGTATTCGTCGGGGCTGCAGAGGTTACTCTGCGTGTCATGCCCTCCCCCCAGACTCCTGAAGCCGATTTCGCTGCAGAAGCCACCGGCGGCTCGGATGTGGGTGTCGGCTACGGGCATCTCTGGCTCAAGGATTCCGCTTCGGCCACTCTGGATGGTGCGGTAGCCGGAGTTCTGTACCGCGGAGTCATCGGCGACAGTGTGGGTTATACGATTTCACCGCTCTTCGGCGGGATGTATTTCGGTGATTTAGAAGGGTACAAGGCGGATTCCTATTCGGTGGGGGCCGGCTTTTCCTTCGGAGGCCGTCTTGTCGGCAGGCCTGAATCGAGCAATGTCATCCTGTTCGGCGGCGGACTGTATTCCTATACGATGGACAGGAACGAAGATATATCAGGGGAGTACGCTCTGAACGCACATTTCCTGGGTTTTTCAGCCGGGGTGAAAACTCAAGTAGCTCTGGCCCGATTTGTCAGGATAATCCCGTTTTATGTGTATCTGGGGGGCGGGGGTCGGTATTCTTCTTCATTCGATCCGGCACTTCCATTACCGATTGAAGAGAGCCAGGGTGGACTCGGCTATCAAGATGCCCATCTGCTGGGACTTGATTTCAACATCTATGGTGTGTCCGCCAAAATTGTGGCCGATCTGTTTCGGGATGATTTCAGGTCTTTCACCATCTGGGTGGAAATCGGAAAGACGGTCCGTGGTATCAGACGTGTTACCGGGGTGTACAAGCAGCCTGAGACCGATTTCTGATAAGCTCCATATCGGCTTCTATGACGTCTTTCCCGGACACCCGGTCGGAGAGCATTTCCAGAAGATTTACGGCTTCATCATCGGCAATGGAACACTGTACCCATCGGCCCTTTTTGTCCTGACGTATCAGTCCTGATTCCTTGAGTACCTTCAGATGGGCCGAGAGGGTGCCGCCGGCGATATCCAGAACTTCCAGAAGCTCGCAGGAACACAAGGATCGTTCCCGGAGCATCATCATAATCCGGAATCTGTTTTCTTCACCCAGGGCTTTGAGCTGAACAATCAGTCTGTCCATGCCGACATTTTATCCTCTCCTGTCTGGACATTCTCTAGCAACGGAACTATATTTAGCTAAATATCGTTGCGTTGAGAATTGGGGAATTGGTTGATGTTTGAAGTGTTCACGAAACTGGCGGACTGGATTACCTACGATGTCGCTGGACTGGCTGTCGACAACAGGTGGGCTCAGGTTCTTCATTTCTTTGTTGAAGATACCATAAAGATATATGTCCTGGTGACGGTGATGATTTTTTTCATCGGGATATTTCGTGCCGGAGTGAACAGCGATCTAATTCGGTCCTACCTTTCGGGCAAGAAGCGTCTGGCCGGTTACATCCTGGCCAGCGGTTTCGGAGCTGTGACTCCTTTCTGCTCATGTTCCAGCATCCCCCTCTTCCTCGGATTCACCAGCGCCCGTATTCCTCTGGGCATCACTATGGCTTTTCTCATCACATCCCCGATGATAAATGAGGTGGCCATTATCCTGATGGGCGGATTGCTGGGATGGCGCTTTCTCATCCTCTATGTCCTTCTGGGAATGGGAGCGGGTATTCTCGGCGGGGCATTCCTCGACCGGATCGGGGCGGAACAGTACCTTATGCCCATTGGACAAAAGGCGCTGAAAAGGGGCGATACTGCCGGCGATGCCGCACAGGTCGCTGAGGCTGCCGAAGCGGGGAAGGCCGTTGTGTCTGGGGTGGCCTCCGATGCAGGGAAGGCAATTCCCCGCCGGATCCGCATCAGTTTCCGTGAGAGGCTCGATTTCGCTTTCGGAGAAACCATTGTTATATTGAAGCGGATCTGGTTCTGGATTCTGGTGGGTGTCGGAGCGGGAGCCGTTATCCATGGTTTTGTACCGGAGGAATTCATCTCTGATAATCTGGGTGCCGGCCAGTGGTGGAGTGTTCCCGCGGCGGTGCTGCTGGGGATTCCCCTGTACGGCGGTGCAAGTGCCACGGTTCCTGTGGTGAGCAGCCTGATTGTCAAAGGGCTGCCGGTGGGAACCGCGACGGTATTCATGATGAGCGTGGTGGCTGTGAGTTTTCCCGAGTTCATTATGCTTAAACAGGTGATGAAAGGCCGTCTGCTTGTTATCTTTTTCGCGATGCTGCTGGTATTCTTCACCCTTGCCGGATGGATACTGAATCTGGCGTTGTAAGTACAATATCAAGGAGTATAGAGTGTTCCCCACCTTGTCACAAAACCCGCTAATGCCCCTCATTTGACTCTGGGAAAGTGTTGTTTCTGCTTGAAATGGAAATTAATGGGGTTTTGACAAAAGTGTGACAAGGTGGGGAACACATATCAAGGAGTACATAAATGAAAATCGAAATCTTCGGCATTGGTTGCCCCAACTGCATGAAAATGGAAGCCAATGCGATAAAAGCCATAGAAGAAGTTGGTCTGGAAGCTGAAGTTATCAAGGTGGACAGTCTCGAGGAAATCGTAACCCGGGGGGTGATGGGAACGCCTGCTATTGCTATCGACGGAGAGATGAAGAGCAGCGGCAAGGTTTTGAATGTGAAGCAGGTGAAGGCACTGCTGGTTAAATTTATTGAAGAGGATTAATCCAGTCCAATTCCTTGAACCTTGAGAAATCCGCGTCGCTACTGGCCAGCTTGGCGCCCAGTTCTATAGCCAGGGCGGCCAGATGAACATCAGTTGTAAGTTTCCCGGAACCGCCGCTTTCCTGAAAAAGCCGCTGCATAATCTCCACATGACGCGTACCGGGAACGGCGATTTTCACCGAAGGCAAGCTCAGAATCTCCGACATGATTGCCAGCAGCTCATTCGGTTTCAAAGGATTGTTCACCAGTTTCGGATTCGAAAGCAGCCTGACAAAGCCGAGAACTACGACCCACGGGACCCCAATCTGTTCAGGTCCCGTAACAAGCGATTGCCACCATTCCCTGGCTTGATTGTGCTCAGTGCTGCCGGAATTGTGTGCATAAATCAGCAGATTAATATCGGGAATTATCAATAACCGGCCTCAATCTCATCATAGAGCTGGTTCAGTTTGTTTTCATCGATTCCGTTCTTCAAACCGAAATCCACCACCCTGACTTTGTATTCCACAGCCGGTTCCGAGACTTCCATTTGATTCAGTCCGGCAGAGAGTGCTTCATTCACAACATCTTTGTATGATCGATTCTGTTTTTCGGCTATTGTCCGAAGCCGGGTATCAACCTCATCCCCAATCGTCAAAGTGGTTCTCATGGTATGAATTTGAAACATCAACCCTCTGATGTCAAGGCATCAAATTATTGATTCAGCTACGATTCGCCGCCACTCGTCTTTATTCGCCGGCCTGAATCTCATCAGGAACCCGCCCTGGTGATTGAACACAACGTATCTGGCTTCCGCACGAGAAAAGTCCAGGATATCGTGACCGATGTCGGTCCGGTACAGGGTGCGGATTGAGGGATCTTTCTTGTCGTAACCGTATACGACTGCGGCACCATTTTCGTTGATGATGTTCCTGTCGATTCCGTGGAGTCCGTCGAACACTTCGATTGGGGGATGTTCCATATAGGTCAGAACCGTCACACCGCCGATGTCTTCGGTTACCAGGCGTCCCGGGAAGGCCACCCATTCGGCGGCAGCTTTTTTCACTTCTTCGAAATTGATTATCTCCGACAGGCCCCGGGCCACGATGTTCAGGACGGTAGACGGATCGTTCTCGAAGATTCTGACCAGGAGCTGCTGGGAGAAGCTCCAATAGTCCCGGCTCTCACCGACGACTTCGGAATCCGCCAGGCTTCGAGCTCCCTTTGTGTCTACTTTGGAAACCAGTTCGAAATACGTATGCAGATCGCTGCCCTCCAGCTCGGGAAATAGATGGTTGAAGAGCATCAGGGCGGCGCTGGGAAGTTCCTTATCCTGATGATGATCGAAGAGACGGCGTTCCGGGTTATATTCCAGACCGCAGTCGATAACCCAGCAATTGGCGGGAACGCTTCCCGCATCCACCATCTCAGCGGCATCGTTGGAATTCATGCGCCGGATCTCAGCGGGAGACTCTCCCCGGTATACCGCCAGGGCTGCTATGGCCAGTACTTCGTCGATATGGGCTTTTCCGGAATGGGTGATGACGGTGTAAGGCATTATGTGTCGGAATCCTATTCGGTTACAGATGGTCGGCCGTGATGACGATTCTCCGGAGCGGGGGGGATGGAATCGGATTTGGAAGCCACGGCCTCTTTTACCTGATCCGCCAGTTCCCTGCATCGGGCCTTGATTAAATCGATATCCGCATCCGACGGCTTGCCTTTGAACTCCACAGGCTCAAGGAATTCCCAGCCTGTCTTGTGCCTGGCCATCACCTCATCCAGTTCCTTCTGGGCACCGCCGGACCAGCCATATGAACCGAAACGGAAAGCCTTGCGGTTGCGAACGGTTTTCTTTCCCAGCTCATCAAGAATGGCGTACATGGGCGGGAACATCTTGTATTCGTAAGTCGGCATGGCCAATACGACACCGGTGGAGCTCCATACCGATGTGATGATGTCTCCCCATGAATCTCCAGGCACCTTGTGCTCATGGACGATGATTCCCTCGGCCTCCAGAGCCTCGATTGCGGGTCTCACCCCCATCCTGGTCATATCGTACATTGAACCCCAGATAACGGTGACTTCCGTTTCACAGGGACCTTTCTGGTATGAGGCATAGCGGATGTAGTCCTTGACGATTTTCATCGGGTCCTTGCGCCAGACAATGCCGTGGCCCGGAGCGATAATCCTGATGGGCAGGGGCGATGCTTTTTCGATGGCTTTTGCGGCGGGAACCGAGAATGCGGCCACGATATTGGAGTAGTAGCGGATGGCTTCACGCTCGTAGAAGTCGATCTGTTCAGGGATGAGTTCATCGTCATACATGGCCTCTCCCACCGATCCGAAGGAGCCGAAGGCGTCGCAGGGCATCAATGTGCCTGATTTCGTGTCGAAAGTAGCGATGGTTTCCGGCCAATGGACGTTGGGAATCTCGGCGAATGCCAGCACCCGTCCGTCACCCAGGTCCAGAGTATCCCCATCGCCCACTACCATGATGTCGTCGGTGATATTGAAGAACGCCTCCAGGAGAGGAACGGATTTCCTGCCGGTGACAATGGTGAAGTTCGGGCGGATCTTCCTGAAATCTTCAATCCAGCCCGAGTGGTCAGGTTCCATGTGATTGATAATGATATAATCGATGGAATCGGGATCGACATCGATTTTCTCAAGCTGGGCGAACAGGGTTTCCGGAACGCCGTCCCAGCCGCATACGCCATCCACGATGGCGGTTCTTTCGCCTTTGATGATGTAGGAGTTCATGGCGACTCCGTTGGGAACGGGCCAGAGACCCTCGAACAGGATGTCTTCCATGTTGGCGGACAGACGGAAAATTCCATCGGTGACTGTTGTTACATTCATTTATCTCTCCGGATCGTCAAGTTGAAGTGACGATGTTTGTTAGCTTCTACGAATATATAAATATTATTGGATTTCCATAATTATCTCAAGCCGAAGAATGAGATATGGAATTCTGTTGACCTCCGGATACCGTGAGGTTCTACTATTATGAGAGGTGTGA
>JAUVIY010000247.1 GCA_030592625.1 Spirochaeta sp.
ATCGGCAATCAGGTATCGATCAGTATGGTCTCACCCGTCAGACGGGGGAGCCCTTTTATATATTCAAGGTACGAGGAACAGCTCGCGTATTGGAATTTGACGACAGTTCCAGAAACGGCGTTATTCGCGTAGACCACGAGCCGGAGGATGGTGTGACGGATGCAGTACTGCAGGTTGGACCGGTCCTTCGAGGTACGGCAATCAGGGACTCGGTAGAGTTCATCCGATTCACAGACATCGGCAATCAGCTGCAATTTGCCGAACTGGCCAAAGAGCTGAACACACGGATGAGAATAGACTCGATAGATCCGATAAACCTTGAAGATATTGAAGGAAAGCGAATTATGTTTCTCGGAGCTTTCAGGCTCGAAAAGGATCAGAAATTGGAAGAGGTGGTTGTGACTCCATTGGTGCTTAATCTTGTTGATGGAAACGACGGGTAAGGAGTCGGAATGATAGAGAATGGTTCACGGCTCGTCCTGGAGGCGAAGGGAATCAGGAAAGTATATCCTGGAACCATTGCGCTTCAAGATGTTCATTTCAAGGCATACAGTGGCAGTGTAAACGCTCTTGTCGGAGAAAACGGTGCCGGTAAATCCACCCTTATGAAAATACTCGCCGGTATCGAAAGTCTGAACGCCGGTGAATTATTCCTGTGTGACGATAATGGGAAGTCTGAGAAGATTACATTCAATTCAACCCGGGATGCGGCAAGGAAAGGCATCGGTATCGTGCATCAGGAACTTAATCTGTTCAGCGATCTGGATGTCGCCGAGAACATCTTCATGAATAAGGAGCGGACGAAGTATCGGAACCTCTACATCGATCATGCGGCGCAGATGAAAGAAGCCCGTAAAGTCCTTAAGAAACTGGGACAGGACATAGATCCAGGCATAGCGGTTCGAGATCTTCGTCTGGGTCAACAGCAAATCGTCGAAATTGCGAAAACAATGATCGATGAACCCCGGATACTCATCATGGATGAACCGACATCATCCTTGAGCATACCCGAGGTTCGTGTCCTTTTCAGCGTAATGGAAGACCTTAAGAATCATGGTGTCGCCATCATCTACATATCACACCGTCTTGAAGAGATAAAGGAAATCGGTGATTACATCACGATACTCAGGGATTCACGGCTTATTCACTCCGGTCTTGTGAAGGATATTGAAATGGTCGACATCATCGAAAAGATGGTGGGGCGTGATCCCAAGAAATTCTTCAGCGGACAGGCACATGAAACAGGGCAGGAGTTGCTCAGTGTTAAGGATATGACGCTTCCAAGGTATGGCGGCGGTTTTACCCTGGACAAGGTTTCATTCAAAGTGCGTAAGGGGGAGGTGCTCGGAATCTATGGGCTTATGGGAGCCGGTCGAACAGAGCTGCTGGAAAGCCTGATGGGCGGTATGGATAAAGCCGTTGGTGAAATATGGCTGGAAGACCAACGTCTGGACAAAATGGATATGAAGAATCGTCTTGGGGCCGGCATCGTGCTGATTCCCGAGGAGAGACAACGTGAGGGACTTTTTCTCAATCTTTCAGTTGACAAAAATCTCACAATGTCCAGCATCGGAAACTATACAAAGTGGTTCCACATCGTAAAAAGCCGTGAATTCGAAAGCGTCAAGGAGATGATAAAGGCCATCAGCATTCGTGTTGCAGCCCCTGATATCTCCATCAGCGCTCTCAGCGGAGGCAATCAGCAGAAAGTTGTTATCGGTAAAGCGCTGCTTACCAACCCGAAAATTCTATTGATGGATGAGCCCACCCGCGGAATTGATGTCGGTGCAAAATCCGATGTTTTTGAAATTGTCAATTCTATGGCAAAGAGAGGATTCGGAATCGTACTGGTATCTTCGGAACTTGAGGAAGTGTGTTCCATGTCGGATCGGATTCTCGTCCTTTCCAAGGGGAAAGTGACCGCCGAGTTCGACAGGTCTGAAGCCAATGAGGAAAAGATTCGCAGGGCCTCGGAAATCGGGCATGGCATATCGGCATCAGCCTAATGGAGAAAGAGAGACATTCAATGACAGAAATTACAGACAAAAAGCCGGTAAACGCCCCCTCCGTGGGAATGATACTTCTGAAGCTTCGTTCGTTAATCGCTTTTCTCGGCGTTTTTATCGTATTTGCGATTATTGCTCCGAACTTTCTGACAGCCGGCAATCTGATATCCATGGCAAAACATTCGGCGATCTGGGCGATTCTGGCTATGGGAATGACATATGTGATCGTCGGAGGAGGCATCGATCTTTCGGTCGGTTCCGTTGCCGGTCTATGCGGTATGCTGGCCGGTGGGCTGATTATAGAAGGGCTGCCCCTTCCGTTATTCGGTGTGATAATTTACTTCCATACTCCTGTGATAATTCTCATAATTCTGGTAATCGGAATTTTATTGGGTGCCTTCAACGGTCTACTGGTGACGAAGCTCGGAGTGGCTCCTTTTATCGCAACTCTGGGTCTTCTTTATATGGCCCGTGGTTTCGCCTTACTACGATCAGGAGGAAAAACATTCCCGAATCTGGTTGGGGATCCGGCGTTGGGTACTACGGGTTTTCCCGCCCTGGGTGCCGGAACAATCCTGAATATACCGATGGTGGTGTGGATTGCCCTATTCATCGGTATCATAGCAGCTTATGTATCCAAAAAAACTCCTTTCGGTCGGCATGTGTTTGCCGTTGGCGGAAACGAGGATGCGGCCAAGCTATCCGGAATAAGAGTCAGCCGTGTGAAAATGGCCACATATATGTTCTCGGGATTCACGGCCGCTCTTATTGGATTGATCCTTTCATCCCAATTGATGGCCAGTCACCCGGCAACGGGAGAAACCTATGAACTGACGGCGATAGCGGCTGTTGTCCTGGGGGGTACGTCTCTGAGCGGCGGACGGGGATCTATCGGCGGTTCGGTCATCGGTGCCTTGATACTCGGCGTCCTGAACGACGGATTGGTTATGGTCGGTGTCTCTTCTTTCTGGCAAACGGTTATCAAGGGTCTTGTTGTCATCCTTGCGGTGGTGATCGATCAGTATCAGTTGAACAAACAGAATGAAGCGGCTTTGAAACAGCAAACGGTGAGTGATGCAGAATAGTTAAATGAAGAATAATTATTGGGGTCAACACAAGGTGCATTGAGATCTGAAGGTAGCTTTACCAGGAAACATAATAGGTATGATGAAACCGTGAAAAGACAGTCAAGACTCGATTATCTGCAGGATCTCATTACAGAAGCCAATTCGATTACCATCAAGGATCTCGCCGATAAGCTTGATGTTTCCGTTATGACCATCAGGCGGGATATGGAAGTTCTCCAGGAAGCCGGACTTGTGCGAACGTATCGTGGAGGAGTCATCGTTTCTGAACGGAATACAAGAAAGCCGGGATCCAAGGGATACTCCCTCACATCGGCTGAAACGGCCAATGTGGATGAGAAAAGAGGTATAGCGAAACTTGCCGCATCACTTATCGATGACGGTGATGTTGTCTTCTTCGACGCGGGATCGACTGTGGAGCTGATTCTTGAATACGTGAACCCGAATCTTGAAATGACGGTACTTTGCTACAGCCTGAACATTCTCAATCTCGTCGCCAATCGCAAAAATACCCGGATCATTTTTTCCGGCGGTATCTTTCATCCTGATTCAGAGAATTTCGAGAGTCCCGAAGGACTCCAGCTTCTCAGTCGCAACCGCAGTTCCAAAGCATTTATCTCCGCAAACGGAATCCGTGTGGATCTTGGTGTAACGAGTTCAGGGCAATTTGAGGTTCCAATTAAGCGGGCAGCTATTGAAAACAGCGCACAATCCTACCTGGTTGCCGACAGCAGCAAGTGTGGTTTGGTGCGTACCGGTCATTTTGCCGAAGTAAATGATTTTTCTTCAATCATTACCGACTGGGAACTTGGTGAAGATATGCGGGAGAAGCTCATCGAAAGCGGCGCATCAGTCATGGTTGCTACCAAACAGTAAGAGATTCTCTGTTTTAAACGTCAGTTCAATACGTGGAATCTCTATCGTATGATGCGAATCGCTCTTTCAGATCTTCGTAGAGTCCGAGAAAATGGGAGTATCGTTTCTCATATATATCACTCAGTGGTGATTCCACGGTTCTATCCACTTTTATGAGTTGTTTGGTAGCGTCCTGAATCGATGAAAACTCACCCAGGGCCAGTCCTGCGATAATACTGTTGCCGACATTACCCGTATGGGGAATAGCGACGGTATTGATTGGACGCCGAATTATCTGGGAAAGAACCGATAACCATACGGGGCTTTTCAGACCACCGCCGACAGCTTGTACCTGATCAACCGACATTCCGAGGGATTCTACTGTTTCGATATTGTGGCGCAGGGCGAAGGAGACCCCCTCCATGATGGATTTGACGAAGTGAGCCTTGGTTGACTTGATATTCACGCCGAAAAACACACCGCGGGCGTGTGGATCCCAATAAGGCGTTCGTTCACCATTGAGATAGGGCAAAAAAAGCAGACCTTCACAACCGTCGGGCACGTCGGCGG
>JAUVIY010000005.1 GCA_030592625.1 Spirochaeta sp.
ATAAAGGAGAAATTTATGAAAAACATATTGGAAGCAAAGAACGTAAACAAATTTTTTAGAGTTAACAAAAATCAGAACCATGTACTCAAGGATGTGAGTCTGCAAATTGAGCAGGGGGAATTCGTATCGGTGATGGGACCGTCGGGATCGGGGAAATCTACCTTGCTCTACAATATCAGTGGTATGGACAGAATGAGTGGAGGAAGTGTTGTTTTTAATCAACAGAAGCTTGAGGATTTCTCCGAAGATGAGTTGTCACGATTACGCTTACGCAAAATGGGTTTTATATTCCAGCAGATACATCTATTAAAGAATCTTACTATTGGAGACAACATTATCGTATCAGCCTGCCTGGCAAAAGAAAGAAGTCGTAAAGAGGTTGTCCGGAAAGCCATGGAATTGATGGAAAAGACGGGAATCGCTGAACTGGCTGAGAATGATATTACGCAAGCATCAGGAGGTCAGTTGCAAAGAGCAGCCATCTGCAGGGCTCTCATTAATAACCCTGATATCATCTACGGTGATGAACCGACGGGTGCGTTGAACTCTAAATCCGCTAATGAAATCATGGATATATTAGCCGATATCAACCATTCAGGAACAACGATCCTTTTAGTAACTCATGATGTGAAAGTAGCGTCAAAAACAGAGCGTGTTATCTTTATGCTGGACGGGGTAGTTGCCGGGGAATATCAACTCGGAAAATATGTAAAAGAAAACAGTGATGATAAAGGAAGAGAAGAAGAACTCTCGCAGTGGTTATTGAAAATGGGGTTCTAAGCAGGATTGACTGGATAACTTAGGAATGGGAGAGAGACACAAGAGGTCATTCTGATGATTCATCCTTTTTATCAATGGGACAAACCAGTCTGTGAATGTATCGTGATCCGATGGCCGGGAAGATGCCGGCGGTGATGAAGAGCGGAAGAAAACCTGTTGCTGAAACCAGAGCACCGGCTATCAGGGGAAGCAAGGCGACGGTAATATTAGAGGTTCCTACAATGCCGGTGTAGAGCGCACGGTCCTCATCGGTTGAAATCTCAACCAGGACAGCCTCAGCCGTGACTTTCTGTGCGCTGATAACCGTTCCCGAAAAGAAGAACACGATTAAGTAGGCCGAGACCGGAAGATAGGAGCCGAACAGGAATGCCAGAATCGGAAGGACGGCACTGATTCCTGAGAGAATGTAGAGTATACCCTTGAATCCATAAATGCGGGTCAGGCGCTTCCATATGAAACTCGAAATGATGACTCCGCTGATCTGAACAAGCAACAGATTTCCGATGAGCTGCACATCCAGTGAATATCGAAATTTCGCGAATGCGATGTAGAATGGAAGAAGTACCGTTCCGACACTCAACAGGTTCGACACGATGATGTAATTCTTCAGATTCGCATCGTTCTTTATCAGCCCGGGTATCGACGACAGGGTGGAAATGAACGATTGTGATTTACCGGACCTTGGCGTCACAGGCTCTTTCAGGCGATAGAAACCGCCGGATGCCAGGAGGAGAGCCCCGGCCGCGGAAAGATACAAAATGAAATAATTCACAGGATATCCGAAGTGCCTCAGTATGGCGCGAACGATCAGTGCCGATATGAGTATGCCCAAACCCGCTATGATTTGTTTATTCAGAAAGAGTGATCTTCTGATATCAGGAGTGAAACTTTTTCCGATGATGTCCACATAAGCGACCCCCGCAAAAGCTCCGCCGGCGGTAAATATGAGCAGTTCGGTAAAAATCAATGTCAATGATACGACGAGTGAGAATTTCGATATGTTCATGATGGTAAAGGCAATCAAGGTAAGAGCCAGGATACGAAAATTGATGCCTAAGATGAGATAGGGTTTTTTTAAGGGGCGGGCATGGAGGAATCCCGCGAAGAGAAGTTTGGCAACCAAAGGAATCCCGATCATGATCGTCGTCATGATTCCGATGTGAAATTCATTTCCGCCGATCTGTATTATCATGGCGGGTAAGATCGTGTTTATCTCAATAAATGTTGCAGTGACCGATAAAAGGATGGCATGCCACAGGAACGCCATATAGTTCATGTCTTTTTTCATTATGAGTCCTTACGATGATCTGCGGCGATCAGCAGTGATTATATAGTTATTTAAGATGTGTTGTCGGGGAATGATAGGCGATCAGGAATACGGGGTGGATGGCTGAACCATCCACCTCGGCTCGTTAGTCTTCATCCTGAACGGATTTAAGCTGTTCTTCGAGGGCGCTGAGATGATTTTTCATGGATGAAATCTCATTTTCGAGATAGCCCTTCTCGGTCTCTTTGGAATACGTGGTGGGGGGAATGAATCCTGGCGCTGCTTGAAATGGAGCATAACCTCCCCAGGAGCCTCTACCTTGTCCATAACGGCCTCCGCCGAAACCTCCGCCGAAACCGCGGCCTCCGCCGCCGCCATATCCTGAACTCATAAATCCCGGCTGTCCGTATCCGTTGCAGAATCCCATACCTCGTCCCGACATTGATCCCATTCCACGGGGGCCGGTTCTGTCTCCTCTTGGCATTGTAACCTCCTGAAAGTGAAACCGCGTTCAAAGGGGGACTTCACAAACGCGGATTCTCTCCTCTATAATCAAATATAATGGGTATATGTGCAAAATGCAAGAAAAAGAACAATCTCTTGTAGCTCCAGTGAAAGCGGGGAGTATCGCAAAGGATCTAATATCAAACGCATGATCAAAAAATTCTGTTATAGTCGATATATGGAACAACGGATATGAAAGAAACGGTATGTCGGTGGTTCCCTGTCTGTCCGATGAATTACTATCATGCGCAGGGGGAATTGACCGACGAGCAGATTTTCCCGTATTGCAAAGGGGATTGGTTTGCGTGCGAGCGATATAAAATGGAAGAGAATGGGATTCCCCACCCCGACAACATGCTGCCTGATGGATCTATAGATGAAAGTTTATCTTGATTGTTACCCGTGTTTTTTGAAGCAGGCTATTCAAGCCGGTCGTTTGGTCACTGATGATGAAGAGACGATCAAGAAAATCATCGAGGCCGTTGCATTGAAAATCCCGAATTTCCCGAAAGAGAGTACACCTCCTGAAATCGGAGATGAAATACATCGGATCGTTCGCGACGTCACGGGTTCGCCGGATCCATATCGGCGTGTAAAGGACGTAAGTATCGAAGATGCGAATCAGCTCTATCCCGATTTGAAGAAATATGTCGAGACATCGGAAAATCGCCTCTATGCGGCCGCAAAAGTCGCGATAGCAGGAAATATCATCGACTATGGAACAGGGCGGGATTTCGATATTTCAACCGAGGTTTTCACACTGGTTGATAGGGAACTGGATATCGATGATTTCGATGACTTCCAGGAGGCCCTTTCTCAGGCCAGATCTGTCCTGTACCTCGGGGATAACGCCGGAGAATCGGTTTTCGATCGAATCCTGATTGAGGAGATCGATGTACCGGTAACCTTCGTTGTCAGGGACATTCCGGTTCTCAACGATGTCACCTATGAGGATGCGATCGCTTCAGGAATCGACAAGGTGGCGGAAATTATCTCCTCGGGTACGAGCGCCCCGGGAACCGTTCTTCGGAAATGCCATGATGAATTCCTGGAGTTGTTCCGGGAAGCTGATGTTGTCATCAGCAAGGGCCAGGGTAATTACGAAGCCCTATCGGGTATAGACCGGCCCATTTTCTTTCTCCTGATGGCTAAGTGTCCGGTAATTTCAGCTGATATGGGAGTGCATGACGGGGATATCCTCCTGAAAGGAATGAATATCCCCGAAACTATCAATTATTCATGAGGGTAGGGCCAGGCGATGATACCTCCTTCCAGGACTTTCACATTTTCATAACCCAGAGAATTGAGGAAACATGCCGCCTCGTACCCGCGGAGCGAGATTTTACAATAGGTGACGATTTCAGTTTTTTTGTCCTGGGGTAGAAGGTTGAGGCTTGTACGGAGTTTTCCGAGAGGGATCAGGGTTTCACCTATGCCCAGCCGCATAACCTTGTATTCGTCTTCGCCGCGAACATCCAGAAGGAACGGTTGTTCCCCTTGATCCATCTTATTCTTCAATTCAACGGCGGAGATCCCGACCATGTAGTGCCGCCACTTATTTTCCAGGACATGAATGGCCGTGATGAAATTGTCTATTGCCGGAGAGAATGGAGGGGCATAGGGCAAATCGAGATTGATGAGCTGAGAAATGCACATCCTGCCATGCAGCGCCATGGCCGCCGTTGTCAACCTTTTCGCCACATCACCCGTACCGACGGCTTGCAGGCCCAGGAATTTTCCTGTCGTTTTTTCCGCCAGCAATTTCATAATAACAGGTTTCGCACCCATAAAGCCTGGTTTGTCCGGGGCGGCATGAGTGACTTTGATGATATTCTCATATCCCTCTCTCTGAGCCATTTTTTCTGAGAGACCCGTGCTTCCGGCAGTGAAATCGAAGACCTTGCAAATACCGGTTCCAATGAAACCTTCGTATTCCTCAATGTTTCCGAACACCATATTCTGAGCTGTAACCCGGCCTTGAAGATTTGCCGCGTCGCCCATGGGCCAAAGCTGCTTCTCGTGAGTAATCAGATTCGTCACCTCGACACAGTCCCCGGCCGCATAAATATCCGGATCGTTGGTTTGCATAAAGCGATTGACCCGGATTCCACCCTTGGATCCGACGGCGATTCCACATTCTCCGGCCAGTTTCGTCCGAGGTTTGACGCCGATCGATACGACTGCCAAATCACATTCGATAACTTTACCGCTTTGAAGCTCGACTGATACGATATGACCGTCCTTGCCGTGGAAACGCTTGACGCCGTCCTGAGTAAGTACCTCGACACCCTTGGATTTGATATGATTTTCAACAAGCTTTGCCATTTCCCAATCGAGAAACGGCAGCACCTGGTCCAGCATTTCAACGACTGTATTCTGGACTCCAGCCAATTGGAGGGCTTCGCAGGTTTCGATTCCGATCAACCCCCCGCCGACGACGACTGCCTTTTTCTTCGAGCCGTCGTTCTTGATCATTTCTTTCAGAGCAACGGCATCCTCAAGGCTGTGGAGTGTCTTGATCCCGTCGAGGTTGATTCCTTCTATGGGGGGTTTGATAGGCTCGGCACCGGTTGTTACGGCCAATTTATCATAGGGGATTTCCTGAACCTCACCTGAGACCAGGTTTTTTATAGTTATGCGTTTATTATCTCTATCTATCGCGGTGGCTTCCGTCTCGACATAGGCTGTGATTCCTTTGACTTTTGAGAAGAACCCCGGATCCCGGGTTGCCCCGGTTGGTGTCGCAACGAGAAGATTGGGGTCGTCGAAAACACCTCCGACAAAATAGGGATAACCGCAAGATGCCATGCTGAGGTTCTTGCTTTTCTGTACGATAACGATTTCGGCATTCTGATCCAGACGTCGAATCTTGGAAGCCACTTTCGGACCGGCTGCGGATCCACCGATAATTACATAACGCTGATTCATTAAATTTCCCTCACTTATATGAGTATATGCTCAATACTCTTATTAAATACCGTTCTCCTATATTCGTACACCCTATAGCATCTTTGGACGGGTGTCTTTCTTCAGGATTTGAGTATATTCTCATGATATTGATTCCCAAACGAACGAGGGGAATGAAAGGATTTCATTCCCGAGTGAGAGCAGGGAAGAAAGGTTTCATACCCCGCGGCAAGCCCTGGGGTATGATACCTTTCATGAGGTATTGATTGGCCAGACCGAAAACACATCGCCTGATTCACACCCCGCCATTGTATAACGGATTCAAGCCGATCGGAGTCATAGGCCGGGATTTGGTGACATTGGAAATGAATCTTGATGAATATGAGGCCATCAGACTCGCTGATTACGAGGGCTTGAGTCAGGAAGAGGCCGCCGTGGAGATGAAGATTTCCCGTTCAACCTTTGCCCGATTGATCGAATCTGCACGTAAGAAGAGTTCTCAATTCCTTATACAGGGGAAGCGACTCGTTATCGGGGGCGGTCCTGTACATTTCAGAAAGAATCTTCTGCAATGCCATGATTGTCACCGAATATTTTCCATGAGCATGGGTGAAACCATGACTTCCTGTCGATCCTGCGGGTCGAAAAATTTAATCGATCTTGCCGGTGGTTACGGCCATGGCCGTTGTTGTTATGAGGAGTCATGACTGCAGAAAAGGAGTATGGGAATGAAATGTGCTTCATTCATTGAAATACTGAATGGCTCTTTCCAGTTCGAGAACGCAAATCTCCGCATAATGCGGAGCAAGGGTTATGAGGTTGTCCGGCTTCAGACTGTTATTACGTTTGAGCAGGATAGGAAAGATGCTGTGCGTCGAGATGATCAGTTGATACTTTTTCGACAACCTCGGGAAGATATCTCCCCAGAGAATTGCCTGTCCGGCGAAGCCGATATGGTTATCCACTTCATCCAGGAGCAATGTCGGTCTGTCGTCGCGTCTTAATTTATATGTTAAAAAACGGTTTTCTATGTAGTCAACAAGTTCATTGACGAGTCCGATTCTTTTCTCTCCGGTTGAACGCAAATGAGCATGGGATTCCAGGTATTCAGCGTTGATGAACGAATCCTCCGAGTTCTGGTAACAGTCCTGATAGAAAACCGGTCGGTCGTCTCTATCTACGGATATCGAGAAGGGCAGTTTTTCAGATTCACGCTTGTCGGACCATCCACCACTACCGCAACCGGCTGCTGTGGCGAGGGTCTTGAGTATGGTGGTTTTTCCCGAACCATTCGGCCCGAAAAGCACGTTGGTCCAGCCGTTGAAAACAATCTTTCGCTTTCCGATACCCTTCAATCGAATTGGATATCCTGAGTGGAATCGAAGTGTTGAAACCATAGTTACTCCCGGATGAGATCTATACAGCTTATAACCATGATGTCGTGTCTATTATATTTTATTCAAATTTTCGGCTTTATAGGCCTCATACGCTTCTTTAACGCTCATTCCCCCGGCGCCTGTGAATATCTCGAGAGAAGCACTCTCCAAAGCTCTACTTGCGTTTCCTCCCGGGCCGTTTCCTGTAATGAGTACATCAGGCTTTTGTTCGAGGATTTTCTGGGCCGAGCGGGGGCCGGCACCATGTTGTTCCTGGCTTTGCGCCCGATTATCAAGAACCTTTAACTCATCATTCTCATCATCGAAAATGAGAAAATAATCCGTTCTTCCGAAACGTGGATCAATTTGGTCCTCCCATTTGGTACCTTTTGCCGTAAATGCAATTTTCATCACCTACTCCTTACTCCAGCCAACCGCGGCTTGAATCTTTTGCCAGATCCCCCGGACATTTTCAGCCGTTTCCGACTCGGAAAAGGGCTCCTCAAGGATCGTTTTTCCCTGAACCATCGCCGCTGTAAAATTCTCATCGTACGGGAGGGTTCCCAACATATCCATTTTCTCTTCTTCCAGATACTTGCGGATTTTATCCGCATACTCGTCATTCAAATCGGCTTTGTTGATTACACACCCTGACGGAAGCCGGAATTTTCCGAGCAGTTCACGCAGGCGCTTGAGGTCGTGCCATCCGGAAATCGTCGGCTCGGTTACGATGACGATATAATCCGCACCCGATAATGAGGAAACGACCGGACATCCGATACCAGGGGATCCATCTACAAGAACCAAAGCCTTGGAATCCCTGGTGGCGAGAGTCTTGGCTTCGTTCTTGACTCGGGCCACAAGCTTTCCGGAATTTTCGGCTCCGATACCCAGGCGGGCGTGCACCATATGCGCCCCTGATCTGACTTCAGAGATATACAATTCTCCAGCCAGCGACGGTTTCATGGAGATTGCATCGGCGGGACAGACTCTGGCGCAGTAACCGCAGCCTTCGCAGCTGACGGGTTCGATTTCGAAGTGGGTTCCGTCGGACAGAACGGCATCGAAGCGACAGACTTCAAGGCATCGGCTGCAGCTGATACAGGCCTCCTGGTCGATGACGGCCTCCTTGCCGCTGTAAAATAACTCCTTTTGTTTGACAACGGGACCCATAAGGAGATGCATGTCGGAGGCATCGACATCACAATCGGCGACAACGGCGGAAGAACCGGCCAATAGAGCGAATGATGCGGTCAATGAAGTCTTTCCAGTCCCGCCCTTGCCCGATAATACAACGATCTCTTTCATAGACTCTCCAGAAAAACGATCAGATGGGAGAGTTCTTCTTTCATGCCGGGATGGACAGGATAGATCAATTTCCCGGCGGAATAGGTTTTCGCGATGTTCAGATCCTGAGGAATTCGGGCCGGAATCTGAAGCCCCTCATCCGAACAATAATTCTCGACTCCGTCGTCGCCGATACCATGGCGATTGATAACGACAGCCATCTCTTTGTCCAGTCCCCGTACCGTTTCAACCGCAAGTTTAAGATCGTGTAAGCCGAAGGGAGTCGGTTCCGTGATGAGAATGACAAAGTCCGCATCTTTAACAGTCTCGATGACGGGACAGGATGTTCCCGGCGGTGAATCCATGAGGATCAGATCAGCATCCGGAATCTCGCGCTTCTGGTATTCCTTGACTTTTTTGATGGCCGGAACCGCCTGCTCCTCTCCAACAGCAAGCCGTCCCTCGACGACATCCAGGTTGTCCATTCGGTAGTGATACAATTCCCCCATCTCCCTGGCCACCATGGGAAGGGAGCCGGTGGGGCATAAACCGGAACAGGCGTGGCAGCTGTGACACAGCTCGGGAAAGACCATAATCTCCGTTCCCAATTTCATAATGGCATTGAATTCACACACTTCCTGACACAAGCCGCATAAACGGCATTTGTCGGCATGCCACTCGGGAATGAATTTTTCCAATATCTCACGATTGATCGGAGTTCCTTTCAGAAAGAGTCCGGAATTCGGCTCTTCTACATCAAGATCGAGTAATGTGATATGGCGTTTCTCAGCCCATAAAGCGGCCAGATTCGTCGACAGGGTTGTTTTGCCGGTTCCACCCTTGCCGCTCGCAATAGTAATTTTCACTGAAGTCCTCTTACGTTCTATGCTTTTTCGTCCCGGCAGCACCGGCCGTGACCGAACCCTCCGGCCAGATCAATCAGATTCTCCGATGCACAGGAGGGGCATTTCATGATTTCATCATCGAGACCCAGGGTGAACAGACGGCCGCAATCATGGCAACGGATCAGATTTTCCCTGAAATGTACCGGCCCGCCTTTAATCACCAACTTTCTCCCCTCAATGAAGAAACGGGCACACTTGTTCCGGGCCTCTTCGATAAGCCGGGAGAACGTGGGACGTGATATTTCCATTTCCCCGGCGGCCTCTTCCTGACTCAATCCCTGAAAGTCCGCCAGTCTTATCGCCTCATATTCATCCAGCGACATTTCCAGGATTGTGAGTTCACTTCCTGTGACTCCGATAGGCTTGAATCCCGTATATAACGGGGGCTTATCGATCATCCGTTGTCTTTTAGGCCGTGACATGATACCTCACACGAGTATAGTAATAAACATATGCTTGAAACACAAGACGTTTACAGCCATTTAAGGCGATATATATGCTTTATATGTAAATTTTGGTCATATGATGTTAATGGTTCATGGCGATGAACAGAATTTCATCAGGAGTATCCACGGTAAAGGTGAAGCCGAGAGTCTCGATGTCAACCGTACCATGATGGTTCCATTTAACTCCGATCGAGGGCATACCGGCGGCTTCAGCGGCAACGGAATCGGACAGGGAATCACCGACGTACAGACTATTTTCCGGTTTAACGTCCAGCAGACGGCATGCCTGAAGCAGTCCTCCCGGACCGGGCTTTGTTTCTTCCGCGTTGTCCTCACCGACAATCAGGGAAAAAAACGAGCGAATCTGGTTTTGTGACAGTACGGCATCCACGATATCCGAAGCATTGTTGCTG
This sequence comes from Spirochaeta sp., assembly GCA_030592625.1. Taxonomy (GTDB): domain Bacteria; phylum Spirochaetota; class Spirochaetia; order DSM-2461; family DSM-2461; genus UBA2779. The sequence goes on from JAUVIY010000005.1 coordinate 9,886, forward strand.
ACGATTCCCAGTACATAGCTTCGGTCTATGAGCGTCTTCAGGCAGGCGGCAATACCTTCGAACAGTTCAATTCTGCCGATAATTGAAAAAAATGCCGCATAGTAGTCGTTTGCAAGGGAGGTTCCGAGGTTCTCATCGCTGTTACCGACATGATTCAGCATTCGAAGAGTCGTCTTGATCCGCATTCCGTCGATGATCTCTTCGTCAGGGCTCGGTGAATATCCACGTGCAGTCAGGGCCATGTTCGTCGCTTCGATTACAGTCGTTACCGAATCGCTCAATGTACCGTCGTTATCAAAAAGAATGACACTTTTAGCCTTTTTAGCTCGTTTCATAGTGTTACAGGGCACATATTATGAGTTCCTCCTTCAAATGAATACCCTGGACTGAGTTACATAAACTGAGGCGTGCTATGGTCAGAACAGGCAGCAACCGGCTCCAGGGATCGGTAGAGGTCAATGAAACATACGTTGGTGGTGCAAAGAGCTAAGGAAAAAAGGGGCAAGGCTCGAAAAACAAGGCGATTGTTGCGATATGGTTGAACCAGGCTTCACATACAACCGAACTTGTTATCGGAAAGCGTGAATCCAGCACATGGCGCGATGTCTGGACTGCACCGGATTACAGCGCTCTTGAGGCTCTGGTTACTTTATGTTCATCATCTGGACTATTTCCTTAACGAGTCTCCTTTCCTTTTCAATCACCGTATTTCAAGATGATAGAGGATGCTTTTCTATCGGTTTATGCTGTAAGCTGTTGCAACGGCCTCCATACCGTACCGGCAGTTTGTCAATGGACGCCACTGTATAGCGGGTACTTGCGTCAAGTGGATATCCTGTTTAAATAATTCTTAAGATATTTCGGGATAATCTGAATAAAAAGAAAAGACTCTTGACAATGTTGTATAGGTACTATACATTATTCTTATGAAAGAACATACATCTGATTATGAAATTATCAGTTATGCTCTGCTCCGAATAGTATACAAGCTTACCGAAATCGATAAACAAGCTCGAAATTATGGTACTGATTGTCCTCTACATGTTTCGGAAATCCATATGATAAAGGAGATAAAAAGAAGCAATGGTTCCCATATGTCAGAAATTGCACGGAAACTTGATGTAACAAGAGGTGCCGTATCACAAATTATTAAGAAGCTTGAAAAAAAAGGGTTTGTCAATAAAGAAATGGTTTCTGAGAATCAATTAATGCTTGTTCCTGTTCTTACAGAAAAAGGTGAAATTGCTGATTCTAATCATAAGAGATATCATGAAGTATTTAATAATTCAATAAAAAAAATTCTCAGGAAAAGTAATATTGATGAAAGAAAAGTTATTAAAGATTTTCTTTTAGAAGTAGAAGAAAAATGTAAAGAATTGGAGGATTTTATATGACAGAGGTAATTTCAAAAATCGAACTTTTTTGAAATTACCCAGACCTTTAGAATACATAATTTATTATTATATAATAAATTATGTATTCGACCCCATGACGAGGTTATTGCAAAATGGTAATTTTGAAAGAACCTCGATAATCAAATTTTTTTCTTTTAATGTATAGTAGCTATACATTAATAATAAACGATTAATAATGATGATGGGTGAAAGAAAGAAATGTTTGTATATATACATAGGAGAAAAATAGATGAAATTTGTTAATGAAAGAACCAGGATGATGGGAGAGGGGAAAATATCTTCTGTACTTGTGAAGTTTGCTGTTCCCGCAATCATGGGGATGCTGGTAATGGCATTGTACAATGTAGTTGATACAATATTTGTCGGAAAGCTCGGAACAAGCGCAATTGGAGCAACGGCTGTAGCTTTCCCGATTTATATGTTGATAGTAGCAATAGGACAGACCTTTGGAGCCGGGGCGGCGTCATATATTTCCCGTCTGCTTGGAATGAATAAAAAGGAAGAAGCTGATAGAACAGCATCGACGGCCTTTTTTTCAGCATTAATTCTTGCCGTTTTTTTTGTAATTACCGGATTAATCTTTCTTGAACCGATATTAAAGGTATTCGGAGCAACTGATACAATTCTTCCCCTTGCCCTTGCATATACAAGGATAATTCTGGCAGGATCTGTTTTTGGAATACTGAACATGACCATGAATAATATGCTCAGAGCTGAAGGATCGGTTCTTCAGGGGGCAGCAATCATTACTACGGGAGCGCTTCTTAATATTATTCTCGATCCGATCTTTATTTTCGGCTTGAATCTTGGTGTAAGGGGAGCGGCGATCGCGACAATTATTTCCCAGTTCACCGCGTTTTCCTTATTTCTTCTTTTTCACATGAAAAAAAAGGGACATGTAAAGATATCAATCAGGAAATTTTATCCATCAAAAAACAGATATACTGAAATAATCAAGGTTGGCCTTCCGGTATTTATATACCAGTTTCTATCAAGTGCTTCTCTAGGCCTTATAAATACTCAAGCGGCAGTTTATGGTGGTGATCAGGCAGTTGCGGCAATGGGCATTACATGCAGAGTTTTTATGGTAGGGATGTTTATTGTGCTCGGTTATTCAAAAGGTTTTCAACCGAATGCTGGTTATAATTATGGCGCCGGTTTAGTGGAAAGGGTAAGAGAATCAGTTCGGCTTTCTGTTCTCTGGACAACAATTTTTACGGCTGTCTTTGGTGTAATAACAATGATTTTTTCACAACAGATTGCTTACTGGTTTTCAGTTGACACACAGGTTCTTGAAATTGCTTCTCGTTCTCTGTTTATATGGGGAGCTGTTTTTCCAATCTTCGGTTTCTTTTCAATTTATAGTCATCTTTTTTTAGCTCTTGGAAAGGGAAAAGAAGGGGGGATTCTCTCCCTTTCAAAAGTGGGAATATTCTTCATTCCAGCCATTCTTATTATTCCTGGTTTATTCGGTCTTGACGGGGTCATTTTCAGTCAGCCAGTTGCCGATCTATTATCCGCTTTACTAGCGGCGATATTAGCATTTAGATTAAGAAATGAGCTTGGACAAAATGTAAAGAAGACAATAAAACTTATTACTGTACCTGCACTTAAAAGGTAAAAGGAGAAATAAAAATGAGTATATTTAATTCACTTTGTTATGGATTATATTGTGTAATGTGCCGTAACAACCCAGTTAGTAAAGAAAAAATTACAGATCTGCAGCTTAAATTCGGCCAAACGATTATTGACTACGGCTGCGGACCCGGTCGTTATATTCCAGTGGTTTCCGGAATAATAGGGCCGCAGGGAAAAATCTATGCCGCGGATATTCAGCCACAGGCTATTTCAGAAGTAAGAAAACTTTGCAGTAAAAATAACCTGGAAAATGTAGAAGCAGTGCTGATAAATAATTATTCATGCCCAGTTAATGATAATAGTGCTGATATTATTTACTGTTTTGATGTTTTTCACCGCATAGAGAATCCTGTTGCACTGTTTACGGAATTTCACAGGCTGATTAAAACAGAAGGAACACTCATTATGGACGAGGGGCATCCCGGAAAGGGTAGCAGAGAATATCTCAAGAAGGAGCTTGTGTCCTCTGGAAAATGGGAAATTATTAACGAGAATGAAATTCATATCAGATGCAGTCCGAAAAATGAGGTGTTAACCGAATTGTATTATCGGAAAGCGGGAATCAGGCACATGTCGTAATACCTGGTGTACACCGGATTGCAGTGCTCTTGAAGCGCTGATTACTTAACGTTTTTCATAGTGCTTATCAGCGCTAAACATCTGGACTTCTACTTTGACGAGTTTTCCTTCCATTTCAACTGCTGTACTATCGGTTTATGCAGCAAGCTGTTGCGACGGCTTCCATACCATACCGGTAGATTGTCGATGGACACCCTCATATAAAGTAATGTATCAAGTGGATACTTCGCTACTTATATAAAAGGAAGTTATCATGGAGAAAAGAGATTACAAGAAAGAATTCTTCGGACTCTATAAACCGAAAACCGGGATTGTTGTCGAGATCGATGTGCCGGAAATGAACTTTCTCATGGCCGACGGCCAGGGAGATCCGAATAACTCTAAGTCGTTCAGTGAAGTCACCGAAGCTCTGTATGCAGTTTCCTATGCCCTGAAGTTCATGGTGAAGAAAGGTGATCTGCAGATCGATTACGGAGTCATGCCCCTGGAAGGCCTCTGGTGGTCCGACGACATGGCGGCGTTCAGCGTCGATGACAAATCGGATTGGAAATGGACCTTGATGATTATGCAGCCGGAATTGGTTGATGCGGAAATGGCGGCGGCGGCCATCGATCAGGTAAAGACGAAAAAGAACCCTGTTGCCCTGTCTCTGCTGAGATTCGAATCATTCAAGGAAGGCCCGGCTGCCCAGACGATGCATATCGGTCCTTTCAGCGAAGAAGGCCCGGTAATAGCAAGAATCCACGCCCACATCGAAGAGCACGGAAAAAAGAGGAGGGGCAAGCATCATGAGATTTATCTCAGCGATATCAGACGGGCCGCTCCGGAGAAATGGAAGACGGTGATACGGCAGCCGATGTCGTGACAGTGTCTCTCAAATCGTCAATCGGCGATCCCGAGCCCGGACCTGCCAACGCTCACCGCATACTCGGCCATTGCGAATGATCACCACCTCCATGTGCAGGGCTACGGTCGGGCATATGTGCCAAGGCAAGCCGTAAACTACATCACCGACTGCAAAATCATCCACTTTGTCGGTTTTCACCACCAGATGTTCTTCGCTTTGATCAATCAGCTCCGCATCTGCGAGGGGACCAAATAACCTCACTCGCTTTTCCAACGGTTTTTCCGGTGCCACTGCCTTACTACCAAGATCGAGACAAAGAAGTTTACTGCCCGGCTTACTGATTACCCGCATCAGCAGGGCCACCGCCGGAACGAAATCCAGGTCGGGATAATTCGTGCCATGCCCCGCGTCCCAGAAAACGGTTGTTCCCGGACTGCATTCCCATCGTGTTCCGGTTACTCTTTCGGTATCGGCCGCATGCATGGCAAAGGTTGGCGAACCGCCGGCCACAATCAAAGACACTTCGATCCCGTCGGTCCGAACCATGTCGATAAAATCTCCCAGCGGTTTGTATGATTGCTCAAATTGAGATTTCCGGTCATCCGGATCTGGATCGTGTATATGACCGTCGTAAGCATGCAAACCACCAAATTTCGTACCTGCCGCATCAACAATCTTCCGACACAATCCCGCCGCCTTGCATCCCATCGCGATACCCGTACGATTCATCCCGCAATCGATATCCAAGAACAAAGTCAGCGATTTCCCAATTCCGGAAAACTCCTGTGAAATTGCAGCCAGCACGCCTTCGTCATCCACCAGGGCGGCAAACCTGGTCTGTGGAAACCTTTCCACCAAAGCCGCTACCCGCCCCACATTCGGACCCACCGGTTGATAGGCAATCAATACCTCCCGGGCCCCTGCTTCTGCGGTCATTTCCGCTTCGGCGATAGTCGCACACTTGAATTTTGTGATTCCCGCCGCCATCTGCAGTTTCACCACCTCGCCCATTTTGTGAGTCTTCACATGCGGCCGCAGGCGTGAAGCGTCACCCTTCACCAATTCAAGCATGTGCTGAATGTTCTGCTCCACCCGATCGGGCCATAACAATAATGCCGGAGACGTCACCTCCTTCACATTGGCAACCGAAAACCACTGCTTGTCACTCATGCCTTCAGCATATTCCTTCTCAACAGATTTCGTCTGCCCTATCAATAAAGCGGAAGCCGCCCTCCTGGACGGAAGCCGGTGGAATTTGCATCATAGTTCCGGCCGCAATACCATCTATCAGAGGAATATGAAAAAGAAACTGAAAGCCAATCTTACCGTAGGTGATCCTGAAAAAACCATCATGAAACTCACCGGTCCCATGATGATCGGGATGATCGGCATGGTCATTTTCAATCTGGTGGATACCTGGTATGTCGGCCGATTGGGTACCGAAGCCCTGGCGGCCATGAGCTTCACCCTGCCGGTGGTGATGCTCCAGGGTAGCATCTCCATGGGACTGGGGGTGGGCGCCTCGGCGGTGATAGCCCGGGCCATCGGTGCCGGTAACCGGGAGAAGGTGAAACGTCTCACCACCGACAGCCTCTTTCTTTCGGTTCTCATCGTAACCGCCTTTGTCATCCTGGGGTATCTCACCATCGATCCTCTTTTCCGCTTACTGGGTGCTGAAGGTGAATTGCTGATCCTGGTGAAACAGTACATGAGTATCTGGTATATCGGGGTGCCCTTTGTCGTGATTCCCATGATCGGGAACAGTGCCATCCGAGCGGCGGGGAACACCGTTATACCCAGCGGCATCATGCTTACCGCCATTACCGTCAACATCGTTCTGGACCCGTTGCTCATATTCGGAATCGGCCCATTCCCCAGGATGGAGCTCGCCGGGGCGGCTCTGGCCACGGTGATTGCAAGGTCGACGACGCTTGTCGTCTCCCTCCTGGTGCTGCGTTTTCGTTTCAATATGCTCACGGCCCGTATTCCGCCCGGAGGGGAACTCCGATCATCCTGGGGAAGCGTGCTCTTTATCGGAATTCCCGCGGCGATTACCCAGGTGATTCGCCCGTTTTCCATGGCCGTCATCACCCGAATGGTGGCAGGATTCGGTGTTGCCGCGGTGGCCGCCCTGGGAGTGGGAACCCGGGTAGAGATGTTCGTGCTGGCCCCGCTATCGGCATTGGGAGCGGTGCTGGTGCCATTTATCGGTCAGAACCTCGGAGCCGAGCGGCCGGATCGGGTGAAGACAGGACTCCGTTTCAGTTTCCATTTCGCTCTCATCCTGGGGACGGCAGCCTTTGCCCTTCTCCTCCTGGTGGGACGATCCGTCGGGCGGGCCTTCAATCCGGATCCCGAAGTGGTCAGAATTGTCGGCCTCTACCTTGCCATTGTTTCGGCGGGTTACGGGTTCCAGGGTATGCTCCTCATCTCAGCCAACGCCTTCAATGCAATGGGCCGCCCCTACCGGTCGGCTGCATTGAACCTGTTCAGGATGTTCGGCCTCTATATTCCACTGGCCCTGCTGGGTTCCCGTGTCTTCGGACTACCGGGAATCTTTGCCGGAGCCTCGGTGTCCGCCGTTATCGCCGGTGCGCTGGGGGGATTCTGGGTGATGCGGACCGTGGTATAATCCCACCATGTCTAAAGACGGAATGAATTACGCACCGGACATGTCCGGCATGAAAAAAGTGGTGGAACCCGGGGAATTCGTCTTCGCCGCATCCCACTTCGATCATGGTCACATTTACGGGCAGATCAGCGGACTGGCGAATGCCGGCGGTATTCTCAAAGCCGTCTACGAGCCTGACGGATCCAAGCTGGAGTCGGTGCTCAAAACCCATCCGAAAGTCAAGATTGTCAGGGATTTTAGGGAGATATTGGAGGATGATGAAATCCGGCTCGTCACATCCGCCGCTATACCGAATTTACGCTGCGGTATCGGCCTTGAGGTGATGGATACCGGAAAGGATTACTTCACCGACAAGGCACCCTTCACAACCCCGGAGCAGCTGGAGTCGGCCCGGGTCAAAGTGAAGGAAAGCGACCGGAAGTACATGGTGTGCTATTCCGAGCGTCTCATGAACGAATCGGCCTGGCATGCGGGGGAGCTGATCAGGGACGGCGCCCTGGGCAGGATTTTGCAGGTACTCAGCCTGGCCCCTCACAATCTGGCGGCTTCGACTCGACCGGAGTGGTTTTTTCAGAAGGAATGGTCCGGCGGCATACTGAACGATATCGGTTCACACCAGTTCGAGCAGTTCCTGTACTACGCCGGCGCGGGTGATGGAAAGGTCAATTACGCTCGGGCGGAGAATCTGGCCACCCCTGAATATCCGGGATTTGAGGATTTCGGAGAAGTGAGCCTGACTCTGAATACCGGCACATCGGCTTACTGCCGCTGTGACTGGTTCAACCCCGCCGCCTCACGGACCTGGGGCGACGGACGAACCTTCGTCCTGGGAACCGAGGGCTATCTGGAGACAAGAAAGTACGTCGATGTCGCCCGGGGCGAGGGAGACAAAATCTTCCTTGTGGATCAGAAACGTGAGACAGAGATTGATTGCAGGGGCAAGATAGGTTATCCCTTTTTCGGCCGGCTCATCCTGGATGTCCTGAATCGTACTGAAAACGCCATGACTCAGGAACACGCTTTCAAGGCAGCCGAATTGGCGTTGAAAGCCCAGGAGATGGCTGATGGAATTAAATAAACCTGCGGGTGGGTTTCAGCTCTCCGGTTTTTTTTAATTGACCTCTCGCGCCCTCGAGTCGGGATGGCTTTCCCTATTTCATAATAAAAGTCTGCCAGGAGTCCGCGATTGCCTGGTTGCCGCCGGGAGGGGTGATGACCGTCAAACCCGGCAGCATTCCTGCCGGTAATTCATCTTTATTCCATTCGATGCGGCCGGCGTTGTCCGAGACATACCACCAGACCTCATCGGCCTTCACCCAGCCCTTGATACGCCAGGTGGCTTCAAGATGGTCGTGGAGGAAGGCGTCCAATGTGTCTCGGGGAATGCCATCGGGTTCGAGCTGAAGGGTGCCGGGCCGGCTTTCGGGGATATCACAGGAAACGATGTTTCCCCGCCGGTGAGCACTGAAGGCCCCGGTCAGCAATGCCATGTCCACGTCCGCCCGGATCGTCCGCTCAATAATCGTCTCGGAGTTGAGCTTTCGGATTTCGGTTTCGAAGGAGAGCAGGTCGTCTTCCTCCGCCAGGTCGCATTTGTTCACAAGAACCATGTCGGCGGCTTCGATCTGCCTCTTCAGGGCCGGCAGATTGCCCAGCATCTTCGGAGTTCGCACAGCATCGGCCAGGCAGATTACTCGAGCCAGCCGGAAATCAGCGGCCAGTCGGTACTCGGCCAGGAGTTTGTCCAGACCCGAGGGATCGGATATTCCCGAGGCCTCAACAATGAGACGGCTCGGCTTGAGCTTTGCGAAGATCCTGAGCCCCAGGGCAAAGTTGGCTGTCTTGCAGCTGCAGAAGATGGATCCGCCGGCAACTTCAAAGATTTCCAACCCGTCGGATTTTTTTACAAGGCTGCCGTCTACCACCACATCACCGAAATCATTCACCAGCAGGCCGGTTCTCTCCCCAAGGACGCCGGAGAGCAGCCGGTTCACCAGAGTGGTTTTTCCGGCTCCGAGAAAACCGGTGATGAAGATGATGTCGATCCGTTCATCGTAACTTTCGCGGCTCATTGGTAATACCGCTCCTCGCGCTGAAGGTGGTTTCGCCTATCGGCGCCAGAGGTCACCAGACTAAAGGGCTGCGTTAACGGCACTCTTCAACTCTTCCCTGTTGGGAATGATGGAGATGAACTTCACTTCGCCGTTGATGCAGATTGTCGGCAGATTGGCTACACCGAGCTTACCGAGACGGGCGATATTCTCCGGCTTGGTTATTTTACGTTCAACAATCTCCACCTTGTCGCCGAATTCGGCGATCATATCGTCGGCGGCAGCCTTCATATAGCCGCAGGCGGCGCAGGTGGCCGAATCGATAGTCAGCACTTCAATCATGGCATGATCCAGGGAGGCGTAGTCGGGCATCTCGACTTCAATATCCAGATCGTCCCGGACATAGCCTTCCACCAGCTTGCGGGCGGATTCGGGATCCTGCACGGCCTGGGCGACTCCGATAACGTTCTCCGCAGGGGTGTTGTAGGGCATGTCGCAACCCGGTGCCAGGATGAAGTTCTTCGTGCCCATGGCATCGATTTTCTCGATGGCGGCTTTCATTGAATCCCGCTGGTTGCCCAGCAGCATGACGACGGTGAGTTGGATGTTCCCACTGATGACGACATTATGAGCATCAGTGACTTTCCTGGCGGCCGCCAGATCAATGTTCTCATCAATGCCGAGGCAATCGGGTTCTGTCTCGCACATGAGATTCAGGTTCTTGGTGGCATCACCGCAGACGAAGAAAGAGGATTTTACACCACGCTCCCGGAGGATGTTGAAGAGCCTCTTGTAGGGCTTGGACATGAACTGTTTGAAGGCATCGGGAGAAATTTGGGAGATAAGGGGATCGACTGGTGCGAGGATGTCCATCCCGGCCTCGATGTAGTAGTCGGCCATAGTGAGGAAGACGTCGGTGCAGTATTCAAGGAGTGCTGACACATATTCGGGATTGTCGTACATATCCATGAAGATGTTGGTACTCCGCAGGTGGGAAGCCAGGGTGAAGGGACCGCAGCTGAGGCCGTAGAGGGCGGTATCCGGAGCGGCCTTGCGGAAACGCTTCATAACATCCAGCACCATGCCGATGCGTCCTTCGTTTTTTCCGGGCATTTTGGTCGGGACGGTGGCATCGTCGGAAAGGGGGTGGGCGGATACCGTCGGAGGGGAATCGTCGGCCCATTTAAGATTGCAGCCCAGCACCTCGGCCTCGATCTGGAGGTCGAACACCACGGGCATGCCGTCGGGAGCGTACTGCTTCTCGGCCTCAACCAGACATTCATAGAGCTTGTCGGCATCCTGCAGCAGTTCGGTGGCGCTGTAACCTTTCAGGGTTCCGATCTGAACACCGGTGTAGGGGACCCAGGGAACCCTCGGCAGTTCCTCATTATTTAAAGCTTTGATAATGAGTTCTTTTCCTGTCATATTAATTCTCCTGGAGAGAGTTTATGCGCTGGGATAGCCCCGGTTCTTGACTTTTTATGCGAATTTAGGACTTTTCTTAACCAGTTTTCCCCCTTCTACCGGGGTTATCACAGGTTCTCTCCAGAGATGACAAAAAAATCCAAGACAGTGGAAAAGTCCAAATTCGATAATTGTCCCATGAAACTGAAAGTCATCGCCTGCCGGGTGTTCAAGCCCGAACTGGATGTCATTTTGAAATCCACCGGTACCGGTGATACTGATATCAGCGTTGATTGGCTTCCCTTGCGGGCTCACGATCAGCCCGATACCCTGAGAGAGGAGATACAGACCCTTATCGATGCAGCTTCGGGATTCGATGCCGTTATTCTGGTCTATGGACTTTGCGGAAATACCTCAGCCGGGCTTCGTGCCGGCACTGTTCCCCTTTTCATACCCCGGGCCCATGACTGCAGTCAGATATTGCTGGGCGGCCGTTCCGCCCATGCCGAACGCTTCGCCGACAATCCCAGCAGAGGTTGGACATCCCGGGGATATATGGCCGAAGAGGACGATCCGTTTCGGTTGGGTGAGACTGTAATGGGCTGGGATATGAAATCCCTCATCGACCAGTACGGCGAAGATAATGCCCGATATATTTGGGAATCCCTGCAGGAGTCGGAAAGCAGTGACGATCCGGTCCTGTATTTCCTGGATGTTCCTGAAACCGGTGATCCGGTCGTCCTGGAAGGGGCCCGCAGGAAAGCGGAGGAGAGGGGAAAGCATTTGGAAGTGATTCCTGCTACCCTGTCCCTCCTGATCCGCCTCCTGGACGGCCGGGGGGGTGATGAAATCCTTCAAGTACCCCCGGGGTCTGTCATTCGACCGTCCTGGGATGACAATGTCATCATGAGTGAAATGGAGTGAAAACCATGAGTGATACTTCTACGGCGAAGGCCGTTATCACATTGAGTGTTGGAGACGAAACCGTCTCTCTGGCGGCGGCTCCTGATGAGAATCTGCTGGAAGTCCTGAGGCAGCGTCCGGATCTGGCTCCTCCGGCTCCCTGTGCCGGCCGGGGCCGCTGCGGCCTATGTCGCATCATACTGGAATCTACCGGTAAAGGCGGAACTCCGGAAATCCACGAAGATGAGCGGGCTTTGCTCACCGATGCAGATCTGAAAGACGGCATTCGGCTGGCCTGCCGGGTTACGGCTGCCGACGGCATGCGGATCCGGCTGGAAGAGGCGGGTATCGCTCATATCGAAACCCGGGCTGAGGGTTCCGAGGTGGAACTCGATCCGGTGCTTGTGAAAAGGGCCGTCATCCTGCCCGCCGGCAGCCTGGAAGATCAGCGTTCATCCGCCGCCCGCCTTGAGGAAGCTCTCGATCTTCCAGGCGGTTCTCTTCCCCATGGACTTTCCCGGCTCCTCCCGTCTATCCCCGACGGGAATACCCCGCTGACTGTTGTACTGGACGATGGCCGGCCGGTAGCATTGGATATCGGTATCGATACAACGGAAGCCCTTTGGGCTGCAGCGGTGGATATCGGTACCACTACGGTGGCTATGTACCTGGTGAATCTGGCCGACGGCAAAGTTGTCGGTTCCCATGCGGAATTGAACCGTCAGGGCCCTTTCGGTGCTGATGTCATATCCCGTCTCGAGCATGCACGGAAGGGAGCGGCGGAAGTCGTCGAACTCCAGCAGACCATTGTCGGCCAGCTTTCCGGGCTCCTGAAAGCCCTGGTTAAAGAACATGGGGTTGAAGCAGGTGATGTTCACTTGCTGGCCGTTGCCGGTAATACGGCTATGATTCACCTCATGGCCGGCTGGGATGCCAAAGGCCTGGGTGAAGCACCGTTCCTGCCGGCGGCGCTGGATTCGCCGCCTTTCCCGGGAAAGGACATCGGATTCAAGGGGTTCCCCCGATTGAGAATCTGGCCATTACCTTCACTGTCGGCCTATGTCGGGGCGGATATCACAGGAGGTATTGTAGCATCCGGAATGCACGTTCGTGACAATACCGATCTGCTCCTGGACATCGGTACAAACGGCGAGATAACCCTGGGCGGGTCGGGAGGACTGGTCTGCTGCTCTACTGCGGCAGGTCCGGCCTTCGAAGGTGCCCATCTTTCCTCCGGGGTCGGCAGCATACCCGGTGCGGTGGATCATGTGGACTGGATTGACGGACGGATGACGTTCTCCACCATCGACAAGGTTCCGGCAGTGGGTTTTTGCGGGTCGGGCGTTGTCGACCTGGTGGCTTTTTTCGTGAAGTCCGGCTTGATGGATGACACAGGCCGCTTTGTTGATCAGTTGCCGGAGGCAACACTTGAGTCCGATGGTGAGGGGCGATTCGGCGGTATGACCATCGAAAAAGGAGAGACCGGACCGGTGTTTGTCTGGGGTATCAACGCCGCTGCCGGCCGCCGTCTCTTATTCACCCAGAAAGATCTTCGTGAAGTGCAGCTGGCCAAGGCAGCTGTGGCCGCCGGTGTTGAAACTCTGTTGAGACAGGCGGGATTGACGGCCGAAGATGTGGGAACTCTCTGGCTGGCCGGTGGGTTCGGAAGTTACATCCGTCCCGATTCGGCGGCGGTCATCGGACTCATTCCCACCGATCTGGCATCAAAAACACGATCACTGGGTAACGCCGCCGCCCGTGGTGCCATTCTTTGCCTGCTCTCCCGGGAAAAGCATGAAGAAGTCCGGAGGTTATCCGATGAAGCAAAAACCATTGAGTTGTCAGGGCGGCCGGATTTCCAGAACGCCTATATTGAAGCCATGATGTTTCCCGCCGGGTGAAAATCGAATAAAGTTAGTACAATGGCAGGACAAATAGCGAAATTGGATTGGGACAG
>JAUVIY010000109.1 GCA_030592625.1 Spirochaeta sp.
GATGGGGCTTATTCGAAGAAAACGATCACGGAAGCACTATGGGCAGTGTTTTTTCCGGAAGCACTGCATCTGAATGCCGATCCGGAGAAACAAATACTTCTTTTGAGGGAAAGCCGGCTTATTCATATTGATCAGATGACATCAGACCCGGTGATAAATCCGGCAGGTGAGATTCTGTTCACTTCCAATGTACTTCTAGCTCCCCCCGTCCCTGAAGCCATGAATGGCTTTCAGTCTGAAGAAATGGAGAGGGTGATTGTCGGGGCGAATCAAGCCTGTAAAGAAAAACAGCTCTATTGGTACGATCATCCCATTCCGGTGGGAACTCCCGGAGAGAATGACGAGGCCCTCTACGGACTCGGCGGCCTGGCCGATGCCCTGGAATATGAGAAGAACAGAGGCACCGCGGCTCCGGACGCCCGGCTGAAGGTTCTGTTGTCGGTTTCGGTGACCCATGCGGGGCTTCACAAATGGGCTCTGCCCTGGCTGAGGGCTCAGGTCGGATTGACCGACCCCGGAAGGCTGGCTAACCTTGATGTGTTTGCCTTTACCGAGGACGATGCGGTGAAGGTTGTCGATCTTCTGACACCCTGGCTTTGCGATCCCCTTGAGGCTGAGGCTCTGCGGCACACTTTCGGAGTGGACGGCGAATACGGACGTCATTACTCTTTTCTGAAGGCCTTACCGGCCCTGTGGAGTATCCTGGCTGACCCTGATCTTAAGGCGACTTTTAAGATTGACCTCGACCAGGTATTCCCTCAGGAGCAGCTCGGTGCCGAGACGGGAAAAAGCGCCTTCGAGCATTTCCAGACGCCGCTCTGGGGGGCCCAGGGCAGGGATGTCGACGGCAAGGATATTGAGCTCGGCATGATTGCCGGTGCCCTGGTTAATGAAAAAGATATCGCTGCGGGTTTGTTTACACCTGACGTCCCATGGCCTTCCGAGCTGCCTGAGGGAGAAAACCTGATCTTTTTCAAACAGCTCCCCATGGCGGTGTCCACCCGGGCGGAACTGATGACGCGCTACGGTGTGTCCGGGGCCCCTGATGGGGTGAATATGGCCCTGCACAGGATTCATGTGACTGGCGGAACGAACGGAATCAGGTTCGACGCTCTCAGGCACTATCGTCCCTTTACGCCTTCATTCATCGGCCGTGCCGAGGACCAGGGTTATTTACTATCGGTTTTAGCCGGCCGGGAAGGTGAGCCTTCGCTGCGATATGCTCATGCTTCGGGGCTGGTTATGAGGCATGACAAAGAGGCCTTTGCCGGAGCAGCCGTAAAGGCCGGTAAAGCCGGTGCATATATTGGCGACCTGATACGCCTTTTCGTTTTCAGTCATTATGCGGGTTTCCTGCCCGGTGGTTCCGAGGCCGTTAAAAAGTTGACGGATCCATTCACCGGTTGTTTCATCACGCCGATTCCGGCAACTCTTGCGCTTTTCAGACTGGCCCTTCATCTTCTTTCGGCGGAAGGCGGAAGCACCGATGAGCGCGAAGCACTTTTAGTGCTTGCCGGTCGCAGGCTTCCGGAGTGGATTCACGACGCAGACAAAAAGGCACGGGAGATGGAAGCGGAATGGAACTCCGAACGGAAGGCCTGGAATTCATATTATGAAGCATTGGACCGACTTGAGAATGCACTTGCAGCCGATGATCCCGGGGCCAGGGAAGCCTGCGTAAACTTCAAGGCCATTCTTTCAGACTGCAGAATCTCCTGATGGCGACGGTACAATGGTTCCCCGGCCACATGGCCAAGACAAAGCGTCTTATCCTGGACAACCTCAAACGTGTAGACGTGGTAATTGAGGTTCTTGATGCACGAGCACCTCTTTCAAGTCGAAATCCGTTACTGAGGCAGTTAACGGAATCCAAACCCCTCCTGGCGGTTTTGAATAAAGATGACCTTGCGGACCCGGCGGTGACGGCTCTCTGGGCGGATCGGTTCAGGGAAGAGGGTCATACTTTACCTGTACGGATTTCCGCTTCCACCCGCAAGGGTCTGGATTCTATTCCCCGTGCCTGCCGCGAGCTATGCAGGGGAGCATCCTGGCTTTCACGGCGACCGGTCCGGGCCCTGATTGCCGGCATCCCCAATGTCGGCAAATCAACCATTATCAATGCCCTCTCCAGAAAGCATAAGACGGCAGCCGGAGCCACACCTGGACTTACCAGGGATTTGAGGCGAATTCCGATAAACAGCAAATTTGAACTTTTCGACACCCCCGGCCTGCTCTGGCACAAATTCGAAAACCCCTTGACCGGTTTGATACTGGCCTCCCTCGGTGCCATAAAGGAAACCATCCTTCCCGACGAGGAAGTCACCGGAGGATTCCTCTACTATATGTCCAGAATCTACCCTGCAGTACTGGTTGAGAGGTACAAGCTGGATGATATCCCGGAAACACCCCACGACCTGGTTGAAGCCGTCGGGAGGAATAGGGGTTGTCTGATTGCCGGTGGAAATGTGGATTGGCCCAGAACCTGTCAGATGGTGTTAAAGGACCTTCGGGAGGGCCGATTCGGTGCCGTGAGCCTGGAATGGCCTGACGGCCGAGGCTGGAATTAGTAACCCGGCCTGGCCACAACGCTCCAGTTTCCTTTCTGATCCGTTTCCACTAAAAAAACCAGATAGTCTACTCCTTCAGGAAAGGCACCGGAGAGTCGGTCTCGGTGTCCCATGAAAAGAAATGAATTCTCATTTGGAATCCACGGTCGTTCAGTGTCAAACCATTCCGGAAAAAGCTCACTGAATACAGAAGCATCGTATATTCTGTAATCATAACGTCGCTTGTAATCTTCCAGACCGACTATTCCCGGAATCCCTCTGGGGGGATTCAGTCTGTATTTTGCCACGGCCATGCCGTCATCCAGAGAACGAACCTGACTCGCCTGTGTTCGGTAATAGGATGGAAGATCGCCAATCAGGCATGCTTCCACGAAAGAAAGGGCGAATTCCAAAGCTCTCTCAATGCCCAATTCAGGATCTTCTGCATCTTTGTCAGCCGGGGCAGCCGGACTTTTTCCACTCCGAGCCATTGGAAGAGGTCGGGTATAAGCCAACTGAACATCCGGACCGGCAGGTGATTCAACCGCCTGCTCAGACTCAAGTTCAGCATCCCAGGCTTCCAAAGTAACAGAGTACAATTTCCCGGAAAGCGGTGCTCGAGGCGGGGCTACCAGACGGGCTTCAACATACCCCCGTCCTTCCCGGCCCATCAGAGCCTCGGCATCTTCGAACCAATTGCTGTAGGCATCCACCTTTCGATCGGCCCCTTCGGACCATGGATGAGTGAAAGTCTGTCCGGCTACAGGTCCTCTGAGCCGAATCTGTACTGTCGAAGGTCCGCTTGAACGGGAATGTTCATAAGTCGTACGAAGGCGCCATCGCCTGGTAACACCTTCCAGAGGCATTTCAATATCAAGTGAATTCCAGTCTACCGCGGCAATTGGAATCCAGCCACGTTCGCTATCCAATACGACAGGCGGAAATGAACGGTCTCCGAAGAGAATGATGTTCTCGGAAATCCGTCCGTCATTTTGCGCTGACAGACCGGTGGTCAGGATTGTAACAGTTATGATGAGAGAAATAATTCGGCAGCGTTTCATACGAGTACCTCATTATACTTATCGGCCTGTAAATAGGGATTCTGAGTGGTATACGGAACCATGAATGTGTGTTTCTACGAAAATAAAAAAGCGGGAAACACCATATATGGTGCTTCCCGCCGTCATTTCATTATCAGAATCGTCAGGCAGTGGATTCTTTCCCCCGGCTCATCAGAACCTTGCCGGTTCTCACAAGTTCCATGATG
This sequence comes from Spirochaeta sp., assembly GCA_030592625.1. Lineage (GTDB taxonomy): Bacteria > Spirochaetota > Spirochaetia > DSM-2461 > DSM-2461 > UBA2779. The sequence goes on from JAUVIY010000109.1 coordinate 3,814, forward strand.
CCGAAAGGCGACATCATGGTATGAAATGCATCCACTTTTGTGGATTTACCCGTTACCTGAAGTGTAATGGTATCATCACCGATGTCGACGGTCTGGCCACGAAACGTATCGGCAATCTGCAGCACAGAGGTCCGTTTGTCCGGTGTGCAGTTAACTTTGAAAAGCGCCAGTTCCCTCTGAATGACGTCATCGCTGGCATGGTCCACGGCGTGTATGACATCAACGAGGCGATTGAGCTGGGTGAGCATGAGATTCAGGGTCCGCTCGTTTCCAGTGGCCTCGATGTTCATTCGGGAAAATTCCGGTGACTGGGCCTGGGAAACTACAAGACTGTCGATATTGAATCCTCTACGGGCAAAAACTAAAGCAACTCTCGTTAGAACACCGGGTTTGTTGCTGACTAGCAGACTGATGGTGTGCTTCATTGACTGATCCATTACTGATCTTCTCCTTCGCCGCTGCGTTTGCGGCGCGGTGCCTCAATAATCATTTCATCCAGTGCGGCACCTGCAGGTACCATGGGGAATACATTATCATGCTGTTCCACAACAGCCTCGATGATACAGGGACCTTCATTCCACTTCAGTGCGGCTTTCAAAGTCTTGCGGACATCGGAGCTGCGCTTCACCCGAAAACCTTTCATACCATAGGCCGAAGCCAGTTTTATGAAATCGGGATTCCCCTCCAGATCGACGCCGGTAAGCCGGTTTTCATAAAACATATGCTGCCATTGCCTGACCATGCCGAGATAGCGATTGTTCACGATGAGTATCTTGATTGGAAGCTTGTTGATTACGGCTGTGGCCAGTTCACAGAGTGTCATCTGGAATGAGCCGTCACCGACGATGGTATAAACCATCGATTCCGGTCTGGCCAGCTGGGCGCCGATTGCGGATGGCAGGCCGAATCCCATGGTACCGGCACCACCGGATGTGATCCAGTTTTCACCTTTCTCAGATTTGACGAAATGAGCCGCCCACATCTGATGCTGTCCAACATCGGTACAGGCAATCGCTTCGGTTCCCGCCATGGTCGCTAATTCTTCAATGATGTGCTGGGCTCGGAGTTTTCCTTCCTTACGATACTTTAGAGGGAAATCCCGTTTCCAGCGATTTATCTGTTTAATCCATCTGGCGGTATCACCGGGCTCAAGGTGAGGAAGCAGAGCCTCGATGGAAGCCTTGGCGTCACCGATAACCGAACAATCGACGGGAATAATCTTTCTGATTTCAACCGAATCGATATCAAAATGAATTTTTCGTGCATGCGGGCAGAAATTTTCCGGGACTCCGGTAATCCTGTCATCCCATCGTGCACCGATTGCAATGATGAGATCGCTCCCGGTGAGGGCTTTATTTGCATAGGCTGTTCCGTGCATGCCGGGCATGCTGAGACTCAAATCATGAGTATCGGGGAATCCGCCTTTGCCCAGCAGGGTAGTGGTGACCGGTATATTCATTTTTTCAGCCATCTGCATCAACTGCTCGCCCGCGCCTGAAAGGATGACGCCGTGCCCAGCCAAAATGACAGGTCTGAGAGCCCGATTCATCAGTTCAGCGGCTTTTTTTATGTCTACCGGGTCGGCAACCGGGATATCTTTGAACCCGGGTAGATCCTGATCATTTTCAATTTCCGGATCGATCAGTGAAGCCGAAATGTCCTTTGGTATGTCTACCAGGACAGGACCCGGACGGCCGGAGGTGGCGATATGAAGGGCCTCCTTGATAATACGTGAGATATCCTGCGGGTCGCTAATCATGTAGGAATGCTTAACCGCCGGGAAGGACATACCTAGGATATCGGCTTCCTGGAAGGCATCCAAACCGATGTTCGGCGTGATCGATTGACCTGTAATAACCAGCATGGGAACTGAATCCATCATCGCAGTGAGGATTCCTGTGAGTGTATTCGTTGCACCTGGTCCGGATGTGACACAAACAACACCAATTTTCCCGCTGGAACGGGCATAACCGTCTGCCATGTGCGTGGCACCCTGTTCATGTCTGGTCAGGATGAGATTCAGGGGATGGTGGGTCAATGCATCGTAAATGGGTATGGAATTCCCACCGGGTATGCCGAAAACGTGCCTCACACCGTTCTCATAGAGAACGTCGAGCATCACTTCAGCAGCAGTTTTCATTTTCTTGGCCATGATGCCTCCAATTTGATGAAATTATAGTTGGGAAAAAGGTTATGGTCAATAAATAATGAGGAATATAGAGTAAAGAACGTTAGAATTAGATTGAGTTGCAGTGATATACGGAAAATATCAATTACAAGGCGTTGAAAAATAGATTAAACAAAAGACCCGCACAATAATTTGTAGTATAACCGGGCTTATTCTACTGCGGGCTTTCAGACTGCTTCGGTAAGAGTCTTAACAGTCATGGACAACAGCATTATAGTGACTGAACGGAGAATTTTATGCCCCGTGACATCTACAATGTAAATATTGAAAGCCAGCTTCCTCTGGTGAGCCCGATAGACCTGAAAACTGCATTGCCTGTCGATGATGAACTTGCAGCAGTCATAGTCGGTTTCAGGGATGATATCGTCAGAATACTGAATCATGACGATGACAGACTTCTCGTAATAACCGGTCCCTGTTCTATCCACGATCCCGATGCGGCTTTAGATTATGCCGAAAGGCTGAAGGTTCTCAGGGATAAATACTCCGATTCCATGAATGTCGTGATGAGGGTGTATTTCGAGAAACCCCGTACCAGTCTGGGTTGGCGTGGACTCATCGTCGATCCGCACCTGGATGGATCATACAATATTCAAGAAGGACTCAAAGAAGCGCGGCGCCTCCTTATAGAGATCGGGAAGATAGGACTGCCGGCCGGTACCGAGGTTCTCGATCCGATTATACCACAGTATACTGCCGACCTGATTTCCTGGGCGGCCATCGGTGCCAGAACCATTGAATCACAAACCCACCGGGAAATATCCAGCGGCCTGTCCATGCCTGTCGGTTTTAAAAACGGTACCGACGGAGATCTGTCCAAAGCTACCAACGCCGTCCAATCCGCCCAGCATGGTCATAGCTTCATCGGAATAGACCAGGACGGCCGAACCTGTATCTTTAAAACCCATGGCAACCGCAGCGGACATGTCATCATGCGCGGCGGTTCCGATGGTCCGAATTACTACGAAGAAGACATCGAAAAAGCCGAAGAATTGTTATCGGACATCGGCGTTAAACCATCCATAGTCATAGACTGCTCTCATGCCAACTCCGGAAAGAAGCATAACAGGCAATCCCGTGTTTTTCGGGCTACACTGGATTTGAGGACCCGGGGGCATGATTCTGTGAGAGGCGTTATGCTGGAAAGTAATATCGTCTCCGGCAAGCAGGATATTTCACGGAATCTTTCCAGTTTGAAGTACGGTCTTTCCATAACTGATGCCTGCATCGGATGGGAAGAAACCGAGGAGTTGATAACCCGGGCGGCCCACGAACTCGGAGGATAGTCATGACCCGACGCGAAAGACTTAGTACGCGTTTGGCCGGTTTACTCAAAGATCTCCTGGGAGAGAAAGGCTCCTGGTCTGGAGGTACCGAATCCGGCACCAGCCTTGACGGACGCCCTGTCTCCTGGTTTCTCACTGCCCAGAGAGCCGGATCGCGTATTACTCTGCTGGAAACTGTTACCGCTACAGATCAGGCATCCAGGGTTGTACGCTACTGGCTTCTTTCCCCGACAGAAGACGGTAAATGGAGTCTTGAGGCCGCAGAGAAGAATCACGAAGTTCTGGAAGAAGAGTGGATTAACGACGAGCTTGAGGAAACGATAGGTCGTCTTGAAGATCCGCAGACAGCTCGATCCATACTGGAAGTTCCAAAAGCACGGGTACTGGATCCGATTGTTCCGCCTCCCAGTGCAGGATTGTGGCCGAGACGTTTCCGATCCGTTGCCGGATTGGCATTCTTTCTATGTGCTTTTTTCATCCTGGCCGCCATCAGTTCTCTTCAGTATCACCGTATGATACGGCTCGTTGGTGATCTGACCTCGGCTATCGGTATTTCTTCGACTCGTCAGACTCAAGCCGTACAGACACTGAGTGATAGACTCGAAGCCATGGATGGTGAACTCGAACAGCTCAGGGATGATGTCCAGAGGGAGCGAATGGCTTTCGAATTCAGTCGAA
>JAUVIY010000002.1 GCA_030592625.1 Spirochaeta sp.
GGGATCAGCGGCGCTGATGATGGCCAGTTTAAAAAGATACGCCTGGATAAGATCGAGAATCTGCATCGAAGTGGCCTCGACGGGAATCTTGCGAACCTCACCGGACTTCATTCCCTCACGGAGCATGCGGCGGAGCAGATGGTCGAGCTTGACGGTTCGACGTCGGATGGCCTCCGGGAAATTACGGTCTTCATGACGTTTTTGGAGAAGAAAATCACCCAGACTGGTGATGAAATCCCGGCTGTGCCAGCTTTTGAAAATAATATCCGCGATGATTCTGCGAATTTGAGGTAATACAGGACCGGATCTGGAAGCAAACTCCCGGTAATCCGAGAACATCTCATCGGTATAATATTTCACCGCGTATGTAAAAATTTCTTCCTTGTCCCGGAAATAAAGGTAAAGCGTAGGGCGGGAAATATCACAGGCCACGGCGAGATGGGACAAGCTGGTATTCTGATACCCTTTCCGAGCGAACAGGCTGAAGGCTTGCCGAAGAATGGCAATTTTTCGTTGTTTATGGTCAATAATCTTCGGCATTGCTGAACCGGCATCTCCTCATCCCCGTTGTTCCGGCAAACGGGTTTTCTACAAATTGTTGATCTCTGCCGCCAACCCGCTACACCCAATCTCAAACCTCAAATCCAACAACAGCGATTAACATCCCGGAATGGAGACACCGCTCGTCAAGCGGGCTCGCGTACGACCCCGGTTCCTCGCGGTACCTCCTTCCCTCTCGATCTTCGACTCATCCGCTGGAGGTTAACCTTCCCTGTCTCCCATCAGACAGAGCCATGAGGCTTCCGCTACCACCTGGTTATCGACATAGGCCTTTCCGGTCTGGCGAATGCCTCGGGAATCCGCCCGGACGTTCTCCACCTCAAAACGCACTTCGTCTCCGGGAACCACCTGACGACGAAATTTCACCTTGTCGACAGTCGCCAGGAAGAACAGCTTGTCTCCCAGAATGCCCGACTGAGCCACACCGGCACCGCCGCACTGGGCCATGGATTCAACCAGAACAACCCCCGGAACCACAGGATATCCGGGAAAATGACCTTTAAAGAAAAAATCATTCTCTGTGTATTTACGGGTTCCCACTATACGTTCGTCACTCACCTCATCGAGCTTGTCGACAAAGAGGAACGGCTCTCTATGGGGTAAAAGTTCTTTTATATCTTTCATATCATTTCTCCGCTTTCATCTTTTCCCCGCCTTACTCCTCGAATTTCTTGAAGATCAGCGAGCCGTTATGGCCGCCGAAACCGAGATTGTCGGAAAGAACAGCTCGGAGGTCCGCTTTGCGCCCGACATTGGGGACGTAATCCAGATCACACCTCTCGTCGGGATTCTCCAGGTTGATGGTGGGAGGAAGGAATCCATCCCGGAGAGCCAGGAGACTGATAATGGCCTCCATTCCACCGGCACCGCCCACCATATGGGCCGTCATCGACTTGGTGGAGGATATGGGCATCTTGTATGCGTGGTCACCAAAGGCTTTCTTTATGGCCATGGTTTCCAGGGGATCGTTGGTAGGGGTGGAGGTGCCGTGGGCGTTCATGTAATCAATCTCCGAGGGCTCCATTCCCGCATCCTGCAGAGCCAATTTCATAGACCTGGCCGGACCGTTTCCTTCCGTATCGGGGCTGGTGAGGTGATATGCGTCACAGGTTATGCCGTAACCGGCCACCTCGCCGTAAATCTTTGCACCCCGGTCCAGAGCATGTGTCAGTTCCTCAAGTATTAGAATACCCGAGCCCTCGCCCATCACAAATCCATCCCGATCCTTGTCGAAGGGTCGGCTCGCGGCGGTGGGATTGTCGTTGTATTTCGTCGACAATGCGGTGAGTTGGACGAATCCCGCGATTCCGAAGGGCGTGACGGCAGCTTCCATACCACCGGTGATGGCGACATCAATCTGTCCGTAACGAATGGCATTCAGGGCCGAACCGATAGAATCGGTGGCCGAAGCACAAGCCGTCACCACGCAATAGCAGGGGCCATGAAATCCGAACCTGATGGCGATATTGGCCGGTCCCTCATTGATAATCATCTTGGGAACAGTCATGGGGGAAACGCCTTTTGGCCCCCGGGCCACCAGTTGGCGTACCCCTTCTTCGGTGACTTCGTATCCGCCGATTCCGTTCCCCATGATGACGCCTGCCCGTTCGGGATCTACACCACCCTTGTCCAGGCCGGCATCCTCCATAGCCTGGGCGGCCCCGGCCACGGCAAACTGGGTGAAACGGGCCTGTTTCCGGGCTTCTTTCTTATCCATCCAGACCTTAGGATCGAAATTTTTGACTTCACCCGCAACTTTACTGGTGAACTCTTCGGTATCGAATGCGGTAATCCGTGCAATTCCGCTCTTTCCGGCTTTTACGGCTTCCCAGGTATTGGCCACATCATGGGCCAGGGGATTGACGGTTCCAAGACCTGTAACAACAACTCGTCTGCGTTCCATAATATCTCCCATTACATCACCAACCCGCCGTCGACCCGAATCACCTGACCGGTAATGTAGGAGGACAGCTCGCAGGCCAGATAAAGTACTGTATTTGCGACATCTTCGGCCTCGCCCATGCGCCCCAGGGGAATCGCTTTGGCGTATTCCGATTTCACCTCATCGGTGAGTTTATCGGTCATGGCCGTAGCGATAAAGCCCGGGGCCACGGCGTTCACCCGGACGTTCCGTTTGGCGGTTTCCTTGGCCAGGCTCTTTGTGAATCCGATGAGGCCTGCTTTGGATGCCGAGTAATTGGTCTGTCCTGCATTGCCCATCTGTCCCACAACCGAAGCCATGTTAATGATACTGCCGGATTTCTGCTTCAGAGCCATGAAGGCCGAGACTTCCCGGGCTACCAGGAAGGCGCCGGTGAGATTCACCTTGATAACCGATTCCCACTGGTCCAGGGGCATGCGGAACACCATTCCGTCCCGGGTGATACCGGCGTTGTTCACCAGAACATCGAGTTTGCCGTCAGAAGTAATATCCTTGACGAGGGCTTTAACCTGATCTTCATCGGTGATGTTGGCCGAATGGAAGGTAACCGTCGCACCATTCTTTGCGGCGGCATCCATTTCCGTCTTGTGCGGACCTTCATTAAAGTCGCAATAATGGATGGAAGCACCCTCTTCAAGGCACTTCATGATGATTTCCTTACCGATGCCCTGGGCTCCACCGGTTACAAGGACTTTCTTTCCTTCAAGAAGCATAATTCTGACTCCTACTCTTTATCTTTGATACTATCCAGATCCCCGACGGTACCCGCGGGGAGACAAATTCCATTCAGTCCCGATTTTCCCCAGAGGCCGGCAAGAACCTTGCCAGGGCCGGCTTCATAAAGGGCCAGGGGTGACGTTTCGGCGATTGAGGCCATGAGGTCCATCCACTTGACGGTGTGTGTAACCTGCTCAACCAGAAGGGTCCGGGCCTCATCTCCGCTCTTCACCGGCATCGCACTCACATTCGACCAGACTGTTTTCACAGGATCGTTGAAACTGATTTCCGCAAGCAGGGATTCCATGGACCGGGCAGGACCGGCCATAAGCGGGGTATGAAACGGGCAGGATACCTTCAGCGGGATGATCCGGCGGGCACCTGCGGCCTTGAGGGCTTCCCCTGCGCCATCCATACCGGCCTTCGTACCGCCGATGGCCACCTGGGTCGGACCGTTTTCATTGGCGCTCCAGACATCCTCCAACCCATCGAGGGCTGAGCAAACCGCATCGGGGCCGATACCGATAACCGCGGCCATGCCAATTTCGCCCTTCTCGGCGGTAATGACGGCCCCGGCTGCTGCCATGAACTCACCCCGTGCAGCAACCGCCTTAAGGGCATCCTCAGGCGTCAGAACTCCGGCATCCACCATGGCGGTATATTCGCCCAGACTGTGTCCGGCGGCACCTGCGGATTTGAATCCTTCCGCCAGCAGGGCTTCACGGGCTGCCAGACTCGCCAGAACGATAGCGGGTTGGGCGTTCTCGGTAGCCTTCAGGTCTTCTTCGCTGCCTTCGAAAAGTAGAGCCTTCATATCCCTGCCGCATGCATCCGAGGCCAGGCTGAAGAGTTTTTTCACAGCATCGTATTTATCAAACAGGTCCCTGGCCATACCGGAAAACTGACTACCCTGGCCGGGGAAAAGAAAAATCGTACCACTCATGAGGGAACCTCCTTAGCGAAGGCGAAGCCGATCGCTGCGGTCAAAAAATATGAGAAATGAAATATGAAAGATGAGAAACTCAGGTATTCTTTCCGCTTTTCGCTTTCCGCTTTCATCATTAATCCAACGGCTACCATACGATGTAATTCCCTCCGTAGGTGAGTCCTCCGCCGAAACCGACGGTGAGAATTTTCATGCCCTTCTTCAGCAGACCCTTTCTGTCCATTTCGGCCAGGGCAAGAGGTATGGAGGCGGAAGATGTATTGGCAAACTCTTCCATGTTCAAATAGTACTTCTCCATGGGGATCTTGGCCCGTCTTGAAGCGGCGAGGATAATTCTGTAATTAGCCTGATGAGGAACGATGTAGTCCACGTCATCGGCAGTCAGACCGTTGCGCTTCATCAGTTCCATTACGATTTCCACATTCACTTTAACAGCGAAGTTGTAGACTCGTTGACCATCCATGTAGATATAAAGATCTTCTTCAGGGGTTTCACCGGGTATGAATGGGGTTGCAGTACCACCGATCGGCATGTTGAGAGCGTCGTAACCCGTACCGTCGGTACGGAGGACACTGTCGACAATCCCTTCGCCTTTCACCCTGGGAGTCAGGACAACAGCTCCGGCTCCATCGCCGAAGAGTACGGCGGTGCCCCGGTCATTCCAGTTTGTAATGGCCGAGAGCTTCTCGACTCCGATTACCAGAATGTTCTTCGCGGTCCCGGCGAGGATGAGCCCCCGTCCCAGCTCCAGACCATAGACAAAGCCCGTACAGGCGGCCTTCACATCGAAAGAACCGATATTACCGATTCCGAGGTTTCTCTGGACGAGGTTCGCCGTGGCCGGGAAATCCCGATAATCCGGGGTAATCGTGGCGACAATGATAATATCGACGTCGTCCTTGGACATTCCCGCCTTCTCCAAGACTTCCTTGGCAGCCTCGGTAGCCATATAGGAACATGTTTCCTTATCCGATGCGATATGTCGGTTTCCGATACCGGTGTGAGTACGAATCCATTCATCGGATGTATCAACTGTTTTTGAGAGTTCTTCATTACTGACCCGTCGGGCGGGAATATAAGACCCAACAGATGCGATTCCTGCAGTCATCGGTCCTCCTGTACGTACCGGCCTTCGAATTACCGGTATAAAGTATATCAGGATTATTTACAAATCATCGAAATCTGTCAATATTGACACCGAGACCTTTGGTTGTTCGTATCCCCCGCATAGACAGCTGCTCCCGTTGCGACCGCCATTCCCCGGGAAACGAACACTGAAATCATCACATCACCCCTCGTGGAATCGTTTTATCGTTCTCCTGCTACCGATGCACCTGCCTTCGTCGATGAAGGCAGCAACATCCAGGCGGTGATTCCTTATGTATCATCGAAGCCATGAAAATCATGAATAAGCTCGAAGCTGAATTTCCCTTGTAAAATAGTCATGATCCTCGCCGAGAACGGCCAGATGGTTGAATATGGCGCCCCCCTGTTTAAGGTGAAGCGGGCGTAATGATTAGGTCTACTACTTATTGTCAACCGCGGCGAGATTGCCGTCCGTATTATCCGGCTGCCGGAGGCGGAGGCCGCTGCATGCGCATCATCCGCAATCCCGTGGAACTCGAAGAGAACATCTGTATCGCCTCGTCCGAAGCCATAAGTATCTTTTCCGACGCCAAGGGTGAGGTTATCTACCTCGGTGAGCGGGACTGTTCAGTCCAGAAGAACTACCAGGAACTCCTGGAAGAGAGCCCATCCTCAGGGATCTCAAGTTCCTCATGTCCAAAACGCCGGAACAGCTCATCCGCTATCGTTCAAAGAAAATCCGGGAAATCGGCCATGTGAACGGAAATAATGCAAAAGTTCAGGACCTTTCCGGCATCTTCGCCAAGGTGTTTGGTAGGAGTCAGGAGTCGGGAGTCGGTTTTTGGTGACTGTCGGGATCGTTCCTCGCTTCGCTGTGGTACGACCCTGGATCTCTGGCGGGGATTGGTTTGATTCTTATGCTGTTTCGAAAACCACACTGTCATCGCCACTACCTTGTGCTAGACTGATATCGATGAAGCCCGTCCTGACTATCATTGCCATATCAACACTGCTCCTTTTTGCCGGCTGTAAGCCCGGCCCCACCATAATCGTCGGTTCGGTAAGTTTTCTGAATCCGACTGGGCAATACCGAGACTTTCCTCCAGCAGGATATGTCGGACCCATGAATGACGATGTTGCCTATATCAGGCTTCTGGACAACGATGGCGGCGGTCCCACGATTTGGGAATCTGCGGCGATACCCGCCGGAAGTGTTATATCACCCTTTGTTGGAACCGGGACATCCGATGAAGGCGAGTACATCAATTCATTTATCATCACACTCACCGATGCTCAGATTGCCGGATTGACAATGCCGCTGCGCCTTGAAGCCTTTCTTTACGATGCACCGATTATTGCGGCCTTTCCGGCATTAAATCCCGTTGTTGATGCCGACAGGTACTCCTATTATGATCCCGCATGGGAGGGTGACCCAGGGTGGTATCATGCCTTCAGTATTCAAGTGAACGAGGTAAGAATCTCTCATTTATTAATTACGATACCCTTCTGACATTCCTGCTCTTGCCGCCATTCGACACGGGTATCGGGCCACAATGACTCGCGTCGGGTAGTTATGACACACTACAATTCACCTCTCTGCCGGCTGCTTCAAAATGACACAATCAGAGCAATTCCCGGCACCTCGCCAGAGGTCATTCCGAAAATTCCTGGACATTCAATGAGTCTCAATATATATTAATTCCTTATATAGTAAGAATATATATCTTTAGCATCATAAGTTGGCACACTATATGCTTATATATCAGTGTCGACGTTAATCGACGAGAAAAACATAAATCAAGCCTTAGGAGGCATACAAATGAATTATCTGACCACCAAATCTTATCGGCCCGACAATCTTATCAGCGACATGGACCGCATGTTCAACCAGTTTTATACCGGCAATGCAGCTCCGGCCCAACGAGGTTTCAATGTTGATATTGCTGAAACTGAAGACGGTTATCAGATTGAAGCCGATCTTCCCGGTTTCTCGGCAGGTGATGTGGATGTCCGTGTTGAGGACAACCTTCTGGTAATCGAGGCAAAAGTTCTCGAAAACACCGATAAACAGGACAAAGAGGAAGAGAACGTCACCTGGTATGTGCGTGAAAGAAAACAGGGAAACCTGAAGCGTTCATTCGTCCTGCCTGATGATGTGAATAAGAGTGATGTCGATGCTGAAATGAAGAACGGGATTCTCTCAGTTGTTCTCAAGAAGAAGCCTGAGGCCAAGCCTTTCACCGTGAAAGTTCAGGGGAAATAATCACTTCAGCATCCATGACTCTGTAATAAGCCGCCCCCGGTTGATACCGGAGGGCGGTTTTTTGTCATGAATGATTTTTTGCGTTATATTTATGACATGAACAGGCGTATTTTTCCCATCGTTGCAGGGATTGTATTTCTTCTATGCATCGCCTCACCCCTGAGTGCCGTAGATCTCAATGTCGATTACCTCGATGGTAAACTGGAATACCGTGAAGGAAGGAATACCTGGTTGAATCTCGGGATTGGAGATACCATACCTGACGGCCGTACGATCCGCCTCTCGGGGCGTGGTTTCGCCGAACTTTCCGCAGGGGCAAGACGGGTGACCCTGACCCGGGATGGCATTTATGAATCATCCGATCTCCTTGGCAATGAGCCTGAAAAGGCCACTTTCCGCCAGGTGATCGGCTCCAAGTTCTCATCTTTACTCAAACACTCTGTGAATACGCCTAATACTGCAGCAGCCGTCAGGGGTGCCGAGGCCGAATCTGATGATTTTATTTCCTGGGAGGATGAATCCACCGATTATCTGATGGATGGTATGGTTCTTTTTGATGAAGGGGACTATACCGGTGCTCAGAAGATGTTCTATGAGGGTCATTTGTGGGAAACCGGGGCGAAACAGCGTGAATGCACCTTTCGCCTGGGTGTCAGCGAACAGATTCTTGGAGCCCCGAGAAGCGCCAGGAAAACACTTGCCTCGGTCTATCCCGAACCCGATGATCCATTCCTGGACGAATACTCGATTATTATGGCCACTCTCTATATCGAGAGCATGGAGTACGGAGAAGCCGATGCCGTATTGGCAGCTTTCCTGAATACCGAACCACGAGGTGACGCCGGCCAGGCTGCATGGCTGTTGTCCGCCTACAGCCTGGAGGGTCAGGGCAATACCTCAGGCAGCCGGAAGAGCCTGCGGAAAGCTGTCGACCTGGGTCCGGGGACAGAAATCGGCCGAGCCGCGGCGGAGATGCTGGAATGAGGGTATAGCTCTCCAAAAAAAACGTATTAATGCATTCGCAATTGAGGCCTTCCGTATGCAACGAATGATGACCCTCATCCTGATTCTGCTGCTGATTACAGTCAGTGGTTGCTCTATTCAGGCAAAGCCCAGAGCTAAACCTTATCCCACCACCGATCCTGCCATATTCTCCGCTCTGCCCAAGGGTGACCGTCAACTCAGTATCGATATCACCGAAGGCAGGGATGGTGATTTTAACGATGCCTTCGCCCTTGCCCGGGATGCAGGCATGGAGGTAACCGAACTCTCTGTCTATTGGGATGAAATTGAGACCAGTCCCAACGTTTACAACCCGGACTCCAACTGGCCGGCCATTGCCAACATATTCTATCCGGCCCATGACACCGCTGTCTCTCTCACCATTTCCATCATCGACACCACCAGTGCACGCCTGCCGACAGACCTGGCCGGTAAACCCTTTGATGATCCGGAGGTGATCAGGCGCTTTACCGGACTGCTGGATTATGTAGCTGCCCAGACTCCTGATCTGACGTTAACCACCATCTCCATAGGTAATGAGGTGGACGGCTACCTGAATGGAAAGCAGTGGGATCAATATGAAAAATTCTTCCAGTCCGTCTCCATTCATGCCCGGGGATTATGGCCGGACGTCCCCATAGGGGTTAAGGCGACATTCGATGGACTGACGGGCGGGGCTAAAGAAAAGCTATCAAGACTCAACCGGGCCGGCGATGCTATTTTCATCACATACTATCCACTCAACCGTGATTTCACCGTTAAAGAACCGGATATTGTCCTTGCCGACTTCGACTCCATCAGCCGGCGATACTCAGACCGGCCTATCTACTTTCTGGAATTGGGCTATCCATCCGGCAAAGACAACAATTCCTCCCGGAGCAAGCAGGCCGAATTTGTACGCCAGACCTTCCAGGCCTGGGACGCACACCCGGATCAGGTCAGATTGGTCTCCTTCACCTGGTTGACCGATATCGATCCGGCAACGGTGAAGCGGTATGAGCGCTACTATGGGATCTCGAACAAGGGCTTTACGTCCTATTTGGGCACGCTGGGTCTGCGTACGTTCGATAACAAGGATAAGGAGGCTTTTCGAGCGCTGGGAGAGGAAGCGGAAAAGCGGGGGTGGTGACAAACAGGAATGTTACTTCGCGACCTGCACAGAGCCACTCCTGCCAAGCGCACACCAGAAAAAACCGCCGACTAACGCCGACGGCAATTCTACATTCTCTATTCTATATTCTCTTTTCCCTACTACACGCTATGACAGGCCACGAAATGTCCGGCGCCCCGGTCGATAAGCTCCGGCGTCACCTGTCGGCACTTTTCGGAAGCCACAGGACACCTTGAGGCGAATCGGCATCCCTCGGGAGGATCGATGGGAGAAGGCACATCCCCCTGGAGGACGATACGCTTGTTCTTCCGTGTTAAATCAGGATCGGGAATCGGTATCGCTGAAAGAAGAGCCTTGGTGTAGGGATGCTGGGCGTGATTATAGAGTTCTTCGCTTTCGGCCACTTCCGCCAGCATGCCCAGATACATTACACCGATACGGTCGGAAATGTGCTTCACCATGGAAAGATCGTGGGCGATGAACAGGTAAGTGAGCCCCATTTCATCCTGGAGGTCTTCCAGCATGTTCACCACCTGGGCCTGAATAGATACGTCCAGGGCGGATATAGGCTCGTCGCAGACTACCAGATCGGGTTCTACGGCCAGAGCTCTGGCGATGCCGATGCGCTGTCTCTGTCCACCGGAAAACTCATGGGGGTAGCGATTGGCATGCTCCCGCTTGAGACCGACACGGTTGAGCAGATCGAATATGCGCTCCTGCCTTTCTTTACCCTCGGAAATTTTATGAGTCGTGATGCCCTCACCGATGATATCGGTAACGGTCATCCGGGGATTCAGGGAAGCATAAGGATCCTGAAAAATCATCTGTATGCGCTTCCGATAGGGAAGCATTTCATTCTCGTGTATCTGAGTCAGATCGGTGCCGTCGAAGTTCACCTCACCGCCGGTGGCGTCGTAGAGACGGATGATGGTTCTTCCGGTGGTGGACTTACCGCAGCCTGATTCACCCACCAATCCGAGGGTTTCCCCGTGGTTGATGTGAAAGGAGACACCGTCTACAGCCTTCAGGTAGGATTTCTTCCCGCCCAGAATTCCGCCGCTGCCGACTTTGAAGTATTTCCGGAGGTTCTTAACCTCCAGCAGGGGTGTTTGGTTACTCAAGGATCTCTCCCCCCTTCTTGTATTGGCCTACTACAGGGGCGCCTTCATGAAGCAGCCAGCAGGCGGATGTATGGGTTTCGTTCAATCGAATCATCGGGGCGGGTTTCTCCAGGCACACTTTCATTGCATGAGGGCATCGTGGCGAAAAGGGACATCCCTTCGGAGGATGCATCAGATCCGGAGGTGATCCTTCAATAGGTACCAGACGCTTTTTATCTCCCGATATATCGCCTTTGGGTATCGATTGGTGCAGACCGACGGTATATGGATTCTTGGGATTGTAAAAAATATCTTTTTCGGTCCCCTTCTCCATGATGATACCGCCGTACATCACAATGATGTGATCGCATATCTCGGCAATAACGCCCAGGTCGTGAGTGATGAGGATGATAGATGCATTTACCCGCTCTTTCAGGTCGTTCATCAGATCCAGAATCTGGGCCTGAATGGTGACATCCAGGGCGGTGGTGGGCTCGTCGGCGATGAGAAGCCGGGGGCCGCAGGAGAGGGCTGTGGCTATCATCACCCGCTGACGCATTCCACCGGAAAATTCATGAGGATAACTCTTAATTCGTTTCTCAGGTTCTGGGATGCCGACAAGGGTGAGCATCTCGACGGCTCTGGCAACGGCCAGTTTTTTGCTCATTCCCTTGTTGTGTCGCCGAATCACTTCCACCATCTGATTCTCGATGGAATAGACGGGATTGAGGGAGGTCATGGGATCCTGAAAAATCATCGAAATTTCATTCCCCCGGAGTTCGGAAAGCTCGGACTGGCTCTTTTTCACCAGATCCTCGCCGTCGAAGAGGATTTCCCCTTCCTTGATGCGGCCGGGTTCGTCTATGAGTCCCATAACTGAAAGAGCCGTAACGCTCTTACCGGAACCGGACTCACCAACGATGCCCAGGACATCACCTTGATTCAGCATGAAGGAAGAGCCCCTGACCGCCTGTATTTCACCAAGATGGGAGAAGAAGGAAGTTTTGACGTTTTTAACTTCAAGTAAAGGTTTGCTCATGTCGTCTATCTCCTAACCTTTCCTCAGACGGGGATCGAGGGCATCACGCAAACCATCACCGAGGAAGTTGAAGGACAACATGGTAATGGCGATGGCCAGTGACGGGGAGAACAGCTGATAAGGATAGGACATCAATCCTGAGAGGGCATCATTCGCCAGGGTACCCCAGGAGGCCATTGGGGCCGAAACACCCAGGCCGATAAAGGAGATGAAGGCTTCGGTGAACACCGCCGAGGGAATCATCATTGTCATCGAGATGATGATTGGTCCGATGGCATTGGGGATCAGGTGGCGGGATATGATATGACTCCGGTTCACACCCAGGGCACGAGCCGCCAGGACGAACTCCTGCTCCTTAAGGGAGAGTACCTGACCTCGGACCAGCCGGGCCATGGTAACCCAGTAAACCGAGCCCAATGCGATAATCATGGTCCATAAACCGCGATTGCCCACCAGTACCATGATGAGAATAACGTAGATGATTAACGGTATGGAATTCAGGATATCAACGAACCTCATCATGATGATGTCGGTTCGTCCCCCCTCATAAGCGGCAATACTGCCGAAGACAACCCCGATCAGCAGGTTAACGATGGACGCGACAAAAGCTACAGTCAGGGAGATCCGGGCACCGTACATCACCCTCACCAGAATGCTCCGTCCTACACCGTCACTACCGAAGGGATAGGTTCTATTGGACACGGTCTTATAGGGCTTGGATATCTCAGGGCCACCGTTCGCGGCAAAAGTATAATCGTAATCGGCTTCTTTGCCGGGCAGCAGGTTGTAGGAAAAATCCAGGGCGATATCCAGGCCTTCATCGACGTCGGAATATGTGTAAATCTTATTGATCGCATCTTTGTCCGAGTCGAAGATACGGGCGAGGATTTCACCCTTCTCACTGATGCGAAGCAGCTTGTAATCCCGTGTGATAAAAACATAGTAATCATCAGCCACTTCGTAGATATCCATCCGGGGCGGGACATTGGAATAGTCCAGGATCTGATCGGAATATGAGAACCGTGAGAACAATGGACCGGCGAGGGCGAAGAGCAAAATGAGGATGACACCGATCAGACCGACCATGGCCAGCTTATGATTCTTCAAGCGTCGCCAGGCATCCTGCCAGTAGGTAAGAGACTTTCGGAGAATCTCCTGATCCTGGCTTTCCTTCTTCGTTGCGAATTCAAATTGGCTGGCATTCACATTCATGGATCAGCCGGCCTCCTTCTCGAATTTAATGCGGGGGTCGATAATGGCATAGAGAACATCCACCAGATACACCATGAAGACATAGAAGGCTGCGTACAAAACAGTGACTCCTATGATGACTGTGTAATCCCTGTTGGTTACACTCTCAACGAAATATCGCCCGATTCCCGGTATGGCAAAGATTCTCTCAACGACAAAAGAACCGGTCATCAGGGCGGCAATAGTAGGGCCGAGGTAAGTAACCACGGGAATCAGGGCGTTTTTCATGGCATGCTTGCCGATTACAGCCAGTTCCTTCAAACCGTTGGCTCGTGCCGTACGGATATAATCCTGCCTGAGAACCTCCAGCATACTGGACCGTGTGAGCCGGGCGACAAAGGACAGGGAATAGCCGCTCAGTGCTATCATCGGACCTATGTATGAACCCGGGGTTTTAAGTCCGAATGTCGGCACCAAACCGAGCTTTCCTGCAATAAAGAATATATATAGTGTGGCCATAACGAAACTCGGGATTGTCACACCGAGGGTCGCTCCGAACGTCACGATATAGTCGATGGGACGATTCTGCCTGAGTGCGGAAATGATACCAAACGGTACGCCAAGAACGATGATGAGAATTACGGCGAGCAACCCAACCTTCGCGGTGATTGGAAATCCGGTAATAATAAGCTTATTGACCGATACACCGATTTTTGAGAATGACGGGCCCAGGTCGAATGTGACGAGGCCTTTCAGATAATCGAAATACTGAACGATGAGGGGATCGTCCAGATGGTACTTCGCATTCAGGGCACGCATGATTTCCGGTGGTACGGGGCGTTCCCGGGTGAAGGGTCCGCCGGGAATGGAGTGCATCATGAAAAAGGTTACCGTTGCTATCAGGAAAATTGTAAACAGTGAGTAGATGAAACGTCGGAGAAAGTAGTTTCTCATACAAAGATCTCCATAGCCTGAACAAAGAAGTGAGATGCGGATATGTCAGGCCCAAAAAAAATATGGGCCGCCCCCCTTTCAGGGGGACAGCCCGGAAACGTAACGCTTATCTATCTCTCGATAGAAGCGGTGCTGAAGTCCAGGGTTCCGAGTACACTGCGGCTCCAGTTCTTCACCTGGGGTGAGGAAAGCAGGTCGTCAGTGTAGTGATAGACGGGAACGATGGGCAGCTCGGTCATCAGGATGTCCTGAGCAGCATAGAGCGCCTCATAATGCTCGGCGCCGACAGTCTGGTTGGCTTTGGAAACCAGGGCATCGTATTCGGCATTATTGTAGTTGGGATCGTTATAGGAGTTGCCGGTCTGGAAGATGGCAAGGAGTCCCATGGGATCCATGAAGTCGGTGAGCCAGCCGCCGCGGGCCGCTTCGTAGTCGCCTTGAGTACGTGTATCCTGGAACACGGCCCATTCCTGGTTCTCAAGATCGCACTCGATGCCCAGGTTGGTTTTCCACATTTCCTGTACCATCTCAGCGATCTGCTGATGGCCTTCAGAGGTGTTGTACATCAGGGTGAACTTCGGGAAACCTTCGCCGTTGGGATACCCGGCTTCGGCCAGGAGTTTTTTGGCTTCGGCTACGCCACTGGCGTCAGTCGGAATGCCATAGGTACCGGCAGTTTCGAAAAAGTCCTTGCCTTTATTGTCAACGAATCCCGGGGGCACGAAACCGGCGGCAGGGATACTGCCCTTGCCCTGGATTTCCGTCATCTTCTCCCGGTCGATACCAAGTGTAAGGGCGCGGCGGACACGGACATCCTGCCACATCTCGAGGTCCATATTGAAGTTGTAGTAGTAGGTACCCAGAAGCGGGAAGATGTAGTATTCGGGATTTTCAGCAACAAGTCGGGGAATCTCCGCCGGAGGAACATCGCTCAAAAAATCGAATTCACCGTTCTTGTACGCCTGGTAAGCAGTGGAAGCAACATCAATGAAAGCGACATTGATGACATCAACCTTCACATTGTCGGCGTTCCAGTAATTAGAATTCTTCTCCATCACAAGGCCTTCACCGATTGTGTAGCTGGTGAGAATGAAAGGACCGTTACTTACGGAAAGCTCGGGATCCGAAGCCCAGATACCGTCAGGACCGGCTTCCACGGCAGATTTCTTGACAGGGTGGAAGTGGTAGAAGGACATCAGGGAGACGAAGTAGTCGGTGGGGTTCTTCAATTTGAGTTCAAGAGTCTTGTCGTCGATAGCGCGGATGCCGACGTCTTCAAGGGAGCCCTCGCCTTCGGCTGCTTCCTGAGCACCAACGACATTGGTATATTCCCAGATCCAGGAATACTCGGAGGCGGTTGCCGGGTCCATGGCACGCTTCCAGGAATATTCGAAGTCACCAGCGGTAAGTTTGGAACCGTCGGACCATTTGGCATCACGGAGCTTGAAAGTGATGGTTTTGCCGCCGTCGGACAGTTCCCAGCTCTCGGCCATACCCGGGTGAACGATACCGGCCTGCTCACGGACCAGACCTTCGTAAAGGTTGTTGCCGACGTCGCCGCCGTCACTGGCACCATTGAGACCCGGATCGAGGGTCTTGGGACCGGCAGAACCCAGGTTCCAGTTCAGA
Organism: Spirochaeta sp.; assembly: GCA_030592625.1. Taxonomy (GTDB): domain Bacteria; phylum Spirochaetota; class Spirochaetia; order DSM-2461; family DSM-2461; genus UBA2779. The sequence continues at coordinate 15,542 of JAUVIY010000002.1, forward strand.
ACGGATGCGGGTCCGGCCTCTTTTTCATCGCCGCCGTTCGCGAAAACGGCAGGAGCGAGAATCAATACGACTAATGCGAGAATTAATGCTTTCTTCATTAATAGCCTCTCCTTTTTGGAATTTCGAATAAATATACCCTGTGAATATACCTATTGTCTATTGTGAAGAGCATGTGGAGCGATCATATATTATTGACAATATCCAACAATAGAACAGAATGATATTTCTTTACATAGAAACGCTTTGAAATGATCTCGAATATTTATACAGACAATTATGCTGTCAAAAGAATGACTCATGAATCCATTTACATGCAGTGTAATCTTATTTCTTTCCCTAAATATATTTATATTAAAAATCCCGTCTTAAACATACTTGGTCGGGACCGTAAATAGTAGTGAGAAAAATCATGTGAATGATATATATGCAGTATGTTTGAATATTCTGCAATATTAAAAAATAAGCCTGCGGGTGTCGACAAGCGATATGGCTGTCATAAAAAATCAAACCTTTTTCACAACATTTCGCGGGGCATTGGCAATTTTCCCCAGCTTAAAGGAAGTCTCACCCCCGCACCGCGCCAGAGGTCATCCTCCAATATCCACCGGATACGGCGACACCTTCTTCATACTGTCGATGGTAAATCCCTTGATATCGTCAGTCACCGGGGAATAGATAAGGTAAACCGCCCCGGTATCGTTGGCCGGTACTTCAGAATCCGTTAAATTGTGAAATTCAAACCTGTGTCGGCCTGATGAATTTCTTCAACCAGTTCGGCAATGCTCCGATCCAGCCTCTTTCGGACACCTTCAGCCAGATCGTGCCATAGTCCGCTTAATCGTGGATCTCCCCGGTTACCCGGAGCCACATCCAACGGTCCCTCCAGCAGGGTAATCACATCCAGGAGGCGAATCCCCGCCGGATCTCCCGCCAGCGCATACCCGCCCCTGGCACCGCGGTAACTTTTAACGACACCACCACGTTTCAACACTACCAGAATCTGCTCCAGGTAGTGCTGAGGAATACTCTGGGCTTCGGCTATGTCCCGAATCTGCATGGCTCCGCCACTCTGCCGGAGGGCCAGTTCCAGAACGGCCGATACTCCGTAAATGCCTTTTGCGCTGATGCTGAACAATACAGGCTCCTGAAAAATATCTTAATTATCCGGGGGGAACTGGTCAAGCTTTATATTACATATTTAGTATTATTCATTTAAGACCAACTTTGCCGACCTCTGGCGCCCTCTCTTCAATGATTCCCCCCGACTTGACTGGAGCGGAAACCCTCCGGGAATCCCCGCCTTCTCTGGTGGCGGTTGACTCGGACTCTCTCTCGAGCGGAATATGATGGAGGAGGCATCTGATGAGTTCAAAACCGGTCGCATTGATTACCGGCGCCAGCCGGGGTATCGGCAGGGCGGTCGCCGTCGCTCTCTCAGAAGCCGGTTACCGGCCGGCACTGGCAGCCAGGAGTGAGGAAGGCCTGAAGGTCAGCGCCGGCCTTTGCACCGGGGCTGAGGCAGGGACCGGGGCACTGATATTCCCCATCGACCTGACGAGGGAGGGTGCTCCTGAGCAACTCACGGGAATGGTACTCGAAGCCGCCGGCCGACTCGATTTACTGGTAAACAACGCCGGAGCGGTTTTATCCCGATCATTTGAAGAGACCGGCGGCGACGACTGGGATCGGCTTATGGCCCTCAATGCAAGGGCGCCGTTCCTGCTCACACGGGCCGCCCTGCCCGCTCTACGCCGCGCCCCCGAGGCCGCCGTGGTGAATATAGGGTCGGTGGTTTCGTTCAAGGGATACGAAATGCAGGCCGCTTATACCGCCTCCAAGCATGCTCTGGCCGGCTGGACCAAGGTTCTGGCCCGGGAAGTATCGGCCGAAGGCATACGGGTTCACTTGATTGCACCAGGTGGCGTGGCCACGGATCTGGTAAGGGATGTCAGACCGGATATCGATGAATCAGGACTCATTTCACCTGAAGAAATCGCCCGGGCTGTCGTTTTTCTCGTGAAAAACCGGGGGAATGCCGTTATCGATGTTCTGGAAATCCACCGGGCGGGGAAAATACCCTTCGCCTAGGATCTGCGGACGATACCAGTCGCCAACCTGTCCCCATAAGCGGTCTGCAGAATTTCAGCTTCATCGCCGTTAATTCTCACGGGCGGTCCCCCCGGGACTCGAATCCAGACATGAAAATCGTTCAGCGTCCCAGACTCCGGTATTATAACCCAGTCATCCCCGGTTATATCGATCGATGCTATTTCACAACCGGGGAAGATATGTCCGTCACTGCCTGCGAATGGGTCAGAGGGTTCCAGACGCATGTAATTTCGGGACTCTCCGGGCTTGAGAACCTGTTGCCCACCGCCGGTGACATGATGAGTCCGCCTCTTCAGGCCGGGAGCCCCGAACCAGTGGCCATCTGGAAGCTCAAAGGGGCGTATTCGTTCTGCCAGATTGGAAATGCTGATAAAACTCCGGCCGGCGGCACGGTAACGGATCGTCACGGTCCGTCGGAATTCGGCTACATCGTCGATTTCCGGCTGAATCAGAGGGAACTGGGACAGATAGGTATGCAGCTCTTCCTCATCGTAGTCACTGATATTATCCGATGTGGTAATCAGATTACCGAGCAGAGTATGAAGGAGCAGCTGGGTGTAACGCATGGGTGGTTCCATCATATTCCTGCCGCTCCTCAGGAAAAATGAATCTGTATCGCTGGCGAAAAACCGGCCATTCAGCTGTCTGCGTCCAACGGTGGAACGCAGATTATTGAGGGTGGACGATCTCTCTCTGCAATGGATATTCCGGGTAAAGTGATGCTCCCAGTATGGCGTGGTATCAGCGCCGATCCTGCAGTATTCCGCCCTCCCGAAGGTACTCTCCAGGGGGACACTGCTTAAAAGATATTCAGCGTCACCCTTCAGGGAGTGAAGAAAATCCATAGCATTGTGCATGGCTTCACCCCGGCTCTGCCCATCAGGGGGGTAGAGAGCCGCCGTATACAGGAGGTCCATCTTTATCAGTCCGAAGTCCCATTCTTCACGGAAGCGCCGGATGCTGTCGGCGATGTATTCACGGACATCATTCCGAGTCAGGTTGAGGGCGTAGAATACGCCGCCATGAGAGGGAATCCAACCTGCAGGTCTGATCCGCTTACCGGCTTCTTTCGCCAGCCAATCTTTGTGATTCCGAAATACCGACGAATCGCCTCCAACCACGAAGGGGGCAAACCAGATGCCGGGTGTATAACCGCTGCCCCTGATTTCCACGGCAAGTGAAGACATCCCGGAAGGAAAGCCCGAGGCCGGAGCATCCCAATCCCCGAGTACCTGTTCCCAGCCGTCATCGACGATGAAATACTTCAGCGGTATTTGCCTGTCCCGGAATTCCGCAAGGTTTTTTCGGATCTTCACCTCGTCGATATCCCGATGGAATTTGTGCCAGCTGGACCAGGCCGCGGCTCTGGTACCGGGTTGGGTATTCCCGGAGTTTCGGGGCCTGAGTTCCTGATAACGGTTGAAAACCTCTTCCTCGGAACCTTCCAGGATTACGATGTCCAGTATGAGCCGACGGTCCTTCAGACGGAGGCCGGTGACGTCCTTGGTAATTGAGAATAATCCGTGCCGAACATCGGTACCGATGATGGTATAGCCGGCTTTTTCGTCCAGACTTCCCACAAAGAAAAATCGGTTCGGATAACGGGCATAGACATATGAGTAACCGTGAAATCGTCCCTTTTTCTCAGAATAAGTATAGACATCGGAATCTCCGAATTTCTGAAGTAACAGCACTTTACCGGGCCAGTGGATAGCGGAAATCCGCTCACCAGGCAAGCGTTCCCTGCTGCCGGTCCAGGACTGATATCCGTTGACGAATACATTCTTGAGATCGTCTCCATAGTCCAGGTTCCCGGTCAGCCCGAATCTGTCCAGTTCTACCTCACCCAGAGGTTCCATGACTATCTTGAAACGCCGACCGAGATGCATATCGGTGCGTTCAAAATCGACTCGCAGACCGTCGAGAAATTTTCCGCCCTGAGGCAGGGGTAGATTGAATCGGAACATTTCGCCTTTGTAACGGTAATGGAGTTCTACCCAGACTTCCGACGGTTTTTTATCCAGTAACATAATCAGCCTGTCTCGGGATTCAACAGACAGCACCCGACGACATCGGCACAGATCCATCCGGCCAGATAACTCTTGGCTGCGGCCGATCCATCCGAATCGTCCACACACTCAACCAGATCCCTGACGGCGTCCAGCACATCGTCAGCATCAGAAAGTTCCCCTGCAACCAGACCGGCCTCAATAACCCCGAGCCGATGCGGCATACCTTGAGGCCCCCGCAGTGCCAGGGCCGCTTCCACAATACGCTCATCATCCAACCGGATCCGGGCGGCAGCATGCCAATATGGGGATTTTCCGATACTCAAGGGAGCCGATCTCCAGGCCATTCGTCCTTCACCGGTTCCGAGGATGTCTTTCCAGGATTCCGGATCGGGTGACTTATCGATTTCTTGCACTCATGAACTCCCGGAACATTATCACTCCGGTCGGGAAGGCTGTCCAGCACCGAAGTCCAGAAGCTTTCCGATGACAGATTCTTCAAAATGATACACGGATGAACAGTTCCGGCAGGTGATTTCCAGTGGGAAAGGACCATGATCCCGGATTTCAATTCGGTCTTTTTCCGAAAGACCCTTCAGGTATCGCTCGAACAGCCCGCTGTCACAGGGACAGAAGAATTCGACACGTTTTGAGTCAAGGAATCGCGGCGCCTGGGCGGCAAAGAGATCCAATATCATCACCTCTGCATCCCTGTCCGCAGCAAATGCTTCGCCCAGGGACGGCAGGTGATCCAGTGTTTTTTCCAGACCTGCAATCACCTCTTCCGGTGCATCAGGCATAGCTTGAAGGAAGAGACCGCCGGCACCTGTCGGCTCCCCCTCTTCGTCGAAAGCTACGCTCAGGGCCATGGCCGTCGGGATCTGTTCGCTTTCCAGATGATATGCGGTGAGATCCCTGGCTATGCGTCCGTGCTGCAGGGCTACTGTACTGATCCGAGGCTCAGCTTTGCCTTGAAAAAGCCTTGTGACGGTGAGGAAACCGGGACCGAAGAGGTCGGGTAGTGATCCGTCAGGCTTCTCTTCCATGGAAATAGGATTGTTTTGCAGGTATCCACGGACCGTTCCGTGAGTATCGGCTTCCACACTGATTCCTCCGACAGGACCGCCGCATTCCCACTGAAGACGGATACGACCCTCATCTTTCAGATTGGCAGCCATCATCAGGGCACCCAATGAGGCCTGACCGATGACATGAGTTTCCAGAGGTCCCAGGGAATGGTTGGCTTTCATCTCCCTCACAACCCGATTACCCCTTACCAGGAATCCTCTGACGGTATCGCCGGCTATCAGGAACCGGTGAATCCGGTCCAGTTTACGTTCCTTGTACATGGTTTTCGGATCATCGCCCGGCAGGGGTTTTTTCGTCATAAAAAAAAGGTAATGGATTCAGCCCGCATCGTCGAGCACATCCGCGGTTTTGAAGCGCCGATCGAACCGGAGCCAAGCCAGGGCGGCCGCCGGGAAAACGGTTGCGATACCGAAGAGCATCGAAAAGCCGCCGGCCTCCAGCAGGAATCCGCCCAGGGAGCTGCCCACAAGAAGGGAACTGCTGAATGAGACCGACATGAAGAGCCCCATACCCAGAGCCCGCTGCCTCGCCGGGAAGGTACGATTCACCCGGTCGATACCGGTTAGCAGGTAAAAGCCGAAAGTGAACCCATGGGTGAGCTGAGAAAGGGCGATTGGGAATATTGAGGGGAAAATCGCCACGACTGCAAGCCTGAGGATCGCAAAGGATAAAGCAACGGTAAGCATGCGTCGATGTCCGATTTTTTTCAGGATACGGCCGCCGAAAAGCATCGATGGAATTTCGGATAAAGCCGCCAGGGCGAAAAGACCGCTGACCCATGAAACCCCCACGATTTCGGAGAAGTACAGTGGTCCGAAGGACAGTAAGACCGCAAATCCGATGTTCCCGATAAAACAAACCAGAAGGAAGGAGATGAATCCCTTCGGAAGGCGGCCCGATATGACGGTACCTCCCCGATCGGACGATTCCAACAGTGCAGGGGCAGCCGGAGCAATGGGTACCGAGATGAAATGGAAAGCCATGGCCGTCAGAAAGGCCAGGTACAGACGGTGGAATCCTCCGTTCTCCAATATCCCCGTGAACTGCAGCGCCAGGGAGATGATGATGAAACCCACGGTTCCCCACACCCTTACCCGACCGTAGTTCTTCGACGAATCCACCAGGCATCGCCCGGTCAGGGCATCGGTCAACGGGATAACAGGCTTCATGAAAAATCCCAGAGCCAGGAATCCGAGAAGCACGGTCGGAAAGGTGATGAGTCTGTTAAGAATGACGAAACTGACTCCCGTCAGCAGTATAAGACCGGCTATCACCGTACGGAAACGACCGGACCTGTCCGCTATTCCGGAAACAATGAACGGCGCAATAATACCTGAAACCTCCATAGCGCCTAACAACAGGCCGATCCGGGACGGTGAAAAGCCGCGGAGTTCGAGATAGATGGGAATAAACGGATATATAACGGCTAAGGCCCCGAAGGTAACGGCATAGAGAACCCCGAAAGGGATCAGGCGTTTCAGCGGGTCCACTTCAGGCCCTCAGAAGTTCGGTGAGCTCGTTCATCCAGTGGGATATCGGCATGTCCTGCACCGGCAGAACCCTGCCGCCCATGCTGCGGAATCCGTTGATATTGGCCTTGTTGTCGTCTATCAGCAGTGCTTCAGCAGCTTTCAGTCCGAGGTCACCCAATACCCGTTCATAGGCCTCACGATGAGGTTTGCCTCGATAGCCCATACGGCGCAGATCCCAGATACGGGGGAAAAGGTCCGCAAGATCCAGGGCCTCAAGGGTTCTTTTCGCATGCTCCATGGGAGAATTGGTCAGCAGGACATATTCACCGGGAAGATTTACTATATAGGATCTTAAAGCGGGATCCGGGTTAACGAAAGATTCCATATCCATCGGGTGAATCGCCTGGATGTAAGACTCGGGGTCCGTCAGTCCGTGACAGACGCGAAGCCATTGGAGAGTGGTTCCGAAGATGGTGTGCTTGCCCCGGCGCATGGCATTGGCTTCATCTTCTTCAACTCCGAAGTAATCGGCACAGAAGACTCCGATGCGACGGTTCATCTCCTGCAGCACACCGGAGGAAGCGGGGTAAAGTGTGTTGTCCAGATCGAAAAGGAGGAACGGCGTCTTCATGGCCCGACCCTATCCCGGACTCGACGAGTCCGTCCAGAGACTTGCTCCGTCCAGCTGATAGGGCTATCTTCAGAATATGCCCTCGTGGTACCGCCTGGACAACGCCGGAAAACTCTACCCAGCCATCAACAGTTCCAGACGTACGACTGTTTTCCGTCTCTCCGCCGACCTGACGGCACCGATTCATTCGGGCCGACTTCAGAATGCCCTGACCAAGCTGATGCCCCGCTTCCCCTACTTTGCCGTGCATCTTAAACCAGGCGTCTTCTGGTACTCCCTGGACTCGTCCCAGCATTCTCTAAGAGTGGAACGCGATTCGGTTTATCCCTGCATGAGGTATCCATTGCGTCGCCGGGGTATCTTTCCGTTCCGGGTCCGATGCTGGAGAAACAGAATCGCCGTTGAGTTCTCCCACATGCTCTCCGACGGAACAGGCGCCCTGGTGTTCCTCAAATCTCTCCTGGCCGAGTATCTCCACACCGAGGGAGTTCCCAGGAATGACTGCGGCGGCCTTCCTGTCCCGGGTGAAGGAATCCGAAAAGGTGAAGACGAGGACGCCTTCCGGCGTTTCGGTGATCAGAACCTACCCTCCCCCCCCAGACTTGATCCGGCATTTCGGCTGCCCCTTTCCCTGGAGCGGCCGGGGTTTTACGAAATCACCACGGGGATTATGCCGGCGGAAATACTTAAGAAGCGGGCCCGTGATTACGAGGTGAGCATTACTGATTTCCTGATCGCCGTAATGCTGGATTCGTACCAATCATTGCTTTTGGATATGCCGTCCGGTTTGCGCAGAAAAGTCATCGCTCCGGTCCGCCTCAATATTCCGGTGAATCTTCGGAGGTTCTGGCCCACTCCTACTCTCAGGAATTTCTTCGTCAGCGTCGATCCTGAAATTGATCCCCGCCTCGGAAGCTGGAGTTTCGAGGAAATCGTCGATAGAACGAAATACTACATGCAGTACGAAGCAGACTACCGCCACCTGGCAGGAAGGATGGCTCGAAACGTCCGTGGTGAGCTGAACCCCATCGTCCGGCTCATGCCTCTGTCTATAAAAAACCTGATAATTCCATCGTTGTATGCATCATTTGCAGAGAAACAGTACACCAGCGGTTTGAGCAATCTGGGGAAGGTGAATATGCCCTCCCATCTGACACCGTACATCAAACGATTCGACTTTATTCCGCCGCCTGCCAGGGGCGAAAAGGTGAAAGCTTCGCTTATCGGATGGAAGGACAAAGTCCACTTGAGCTTCGGGAGACTTGTGCGACCGGCAATTTCGGAACTGTACGTGTTCAGGAGGCTGATTGATCTCGGGATTCCGGTTAAAGTGGAGAGTAATTAGCTTCGGGAGGTTTGAATGTATTGTTCTCGCTGCGGGATTGAGGTAGATCCTGCTGTTGATCATTGTCCGCTATGTGATGCACCGATACAGAAGCTTCCCATGGACGATGGGTCACCCTGGCCGTCCGAGGAGGCTCCGGTTACTTCTCCTCCGCCCATGAGTCCCGATGAAAGAAAAGCCCTTTCAAGAACCATAACGACTCTTGGATTCCTGATTCCTGTGTCCATCGTCCTTACCGTTGACTGGTTTATCTCCAGAAGCTTGAGCTGGTCGCTATTCGTACTGGTTTCCCTGGGAGCTGCATGGCTATGGGCGCTGATCCCGTTGATTTTCAACCGAAGACCTTATCTCCTCATCGCTTCAATCATCTTGATTGCCCTGGCGTTACAAGCGGCACTGGGCCTGCTTGCCGGCGATACCAGCTGGCTCCTGCCGATCGGTATACCCATAGTAGTGAGTGCCGGATTATTGAGTACAGGCGTCACGATGCTGACCAGGTCGGCTCGAAGGATCGGGGGAAACCTGGCCGGTTGGATTCTTCTGGCAATTGCGGTTCTATCCGTGGCAACCGACATACTCGTCAGCTTATGGATGAACGGTTCATGGCGGCCCGGATGGTCGATTATCGTCGCATCTACCCTGTTACCCATCGCTGTTCTGCTTCTTTTCCTGCATTACCGGCCGTCAAGACAGAAAAGGCTCCGCCGGTATTTCCATGTTTAAAGCTCAATCCTCTACAGGCAGTGGAAGCAGACTCTCTTTCTGAGCGGCCAGGTTTTTTTCAATCGCCGCCAATTCTTTTTTCAAGTTCTTTAATGCGGCTTGACGACTTTTTATCTCTTCTTCCAGTCTGGATATCTGAGAGGCTTTCTGGTCTCTGAGGGATTCGGATTCCAGATAATCGCTGTGAGCCGAGAGAATCTTCTGCTCATCCTCGAGGACGCCGATCCGCTTGTTGATCGCAGTCCATTCATTTTTGAGTTTTTCAACAGGCGCATCAACGGATTTTCCGTTGGTATTCCCTATCCATGATTCGCCCAGATCCCTGAAGGCATCGTCCAATTCAGCTCGTTTTTTATCCAGAGCATTCTCAATCCAGGTTACCCTTTTACTGACTCCGCCCTTGCCGGGCAGATCTTCAAGCATGGCGTCAAGTGCTTTCGTTTCATCTGCAATGGCTTTCACTCGTTCTGCGATATCATTCCGGCGTTTGCTCAGAGCCTTCAATGTTGAAAAAGAAACAGCGGCGGGAGTATCGGCGAAGGCTTCCGGGGGCATTATTTCCCGAAGATTCCGTCCGGCCCGACCCCAGTGACGATCCAGTACGGCAGAGGCGGTTTTACGGCGTCCGGCCAATACGAGCGCTTTTCCCCTGGAGAGGATCGATACTACCTTGCTGCCTGTATCGTTCTCATTCCGGAGCATAGCGTCTTCTGCAGCGTGAAGGCGCAGTTCCGCCTTCACCAGGTTATCAAGGGCCTCTTCCATTTTCTCATCGATCTGCCTGCCGGATTTCCATAGTTCCCAGGCGCTTCGACCCAGTTCCTCGAGGAGGGGTTCCTCTTTGTTTTTCATGTTACGGAGTTCGACATTCAGAGATTTCTTTTCTTCCTGTATGGCAGATCGTTTCTCGTCATCAGCAAGAAGACGTCGCAGAGCATCCTCGAGATCCCGAATCTCGCCGGTAATCCCGACAACAACGTTCTTATTCTTTTCCAGCGGCTTACCTTCTGCAAGTCTGGAGTCAAAGACGGACTGTCCCAGATTAGCCAGAACAATACCTTCCTGCTCACGTTCAGTATCGATGGCCTCGTCCCGTGCCGTAATTCTTCCGATTAATGCTTTTCGATCACTCATATCAGTTCTCCAGAATGATAATTTCCACTCTTCTGTTTTGACGCCGGCCTTCCTCGGTGGAATTATCTCCGACCGGCTGTGTATGTCCCATACCCCGGGTCATCACCTGAGTCTCATGCCTGACTCCACTATCGATGAGATACCGCGCGACATTCCCGGCCCTTTGCTCGGA
>JAUVIY010000200.1 GCA_030592625.1 Spirochaeta sp.
ACCGCATTTGATCTCCCGGGGACCATCGCCGTTATCCACCACCAGTGTCAGCGGAACGTCGGGATAGGCGTTGAACGGTCGAACAACCGTCAAATTACCGCCTGATCCGTAAACAGAGACTTTCTGCCTTGCTGCCATCCGGGTACCTACCGTGAAGAGGGTACGGGTTCCCCCAAAATCCAACATGGCGGAGCAGAGAGTGTCGGTTCCGCCCACCGGATCCCGACTGATGGTGGAAATCACACGTTCGGGCTCCCGTCCCAGGAGAAAGCGGGCCGTTGAGATGGCATAGCATCCGATATCGTAGAGGGCACCGCCGCCGGTTTCCATACGATTACGGATATTGGTTTGGTCTTCGAGATTATAACTGAAGATGGTGTGAATAGTCTGTACCTCACCAATTTCCTTTATGTCGATGAGCTCTTTGGCTCTCACCCATTGGGGATGAAAACGGTACATGAAGGCTTCCATGGCCAGTACACCCTTTTTCTCGGCATAGGCAAAGGCATCAGCAGCTTCATCGGCGTTCATGGCCACCGGTTTCTCGCAAAGAACAGCCTTGCCGGCATCGGCACATTTTTTAATCCATTCGGCATGAACATCGTTGGGAAGAGGGATATATACCGCTTCCACATCGGGATCGGCCAGGACTTCCTCGTAAGATCCATAGGCTTTCTCGAAGCCCCATTCAGCGGCAGCTTCTGTTGACCGTTCCTGGGAACGGGATCCCAGGGCCGTGAGTTCAATCATGGGAGACTTCGTCACCGGGATGCGGATACGGAGTGAGTAATGCTTCGATACACCCAAAACACCGAGTTTGACTGGTTTCATATTTTTCTTCCTTGCTCCGGGTGTAACGACCCGGTTAAGATTCATTCTTCTGAAGCTCTTCTTTTTACTCTAATTCTTTATCAATAATCTGACAAATTTCACGCCAGGATATAATACCGATTCCTTCTCTGTGATAGTTCTCATTACCACCATACACCAGGTAGGAATTACCGATATTCCCGTATGTGGATTGTAGATATCGGAGCCCCTTAAACAGATGATTGTTGACCGTTCGTCCTTTCTTCACCTCGATCGGGCATATCGTATTAACCTTGTCCAGGATAAGATCCACCTCCCTGCCCCGTCCGTCACGATAATGATGGATGGAATCGGTCTGTATGCGATTAAGCAATCCTTTCGCCAACTCAGAGTATACAAAAGACTCGAAAATCGATCCGGCAAGGGGATGTCCTGATAAATGTTCGGGTTTTCTCATACCCAGGAGGTAACAGACCAGTCCTGTATCGTAAAAAAACAGCTTCGGAGCCTTGATGACTCTCTTGTTTAGATTGTTATGGTATGGCGGTGTTAAACGGAGGATATAACTCAACGCGAGAACCGAGAGCCATTGCCTGGCTGTATTGACATCAATTCCACAGTCATCCGCAAGGGAAGAATAATTAACGATATTGCCGTTTCTCCCTGCAGCAAGTTTTAGAAAATTACCGAACATATTGATATCACGAACGTTTATTAATCTCCGGACGTCTCTCTCGAGATAAGTGCGAACATAAAATGAGTACATTTCCGATGGATCGAGATTCTGATCGAAGATTCTCGGATAGAAACCCCTGAACAGGGTCTCATTCAAACCGGGTTTTTCTGATTTGCGAGATCGATGGAGTTCTGAATAACTGAATGGGAGGAGCTCTACCAAAGCTGTTCGACCGACCAGAGACTGACTGACAGTCTCGGAAAGTTCAAATTGAGAACTGCCGGTGAGTATGTAGTTTCCATTCTTCTGAACTTTATCAACACGAACTTGAATATATGAAAGCAGGTTCGGGACTCGTTGAATCTCGTCGATTACCGCAGCATCTCCAAGCTCATCAAGAAAACCGACAGGATCGTTGTTCGCAAATTCCCGCAGGTGGATTTCCTCAAGTGAGATATATCGATATTCCGGAAAAACATGTTCACAGAGAGTGGTTTTACCAGACTGCCGGGGACCGGTTACCGTGACGACAGGATATTGACGGGAGAGACGGAGTAAATCGTTTTCGACATCTCGCCTGATATACATTCCATAAATATACCTGGTTAAATATGGAATTGCAATCCAAATTCAACCAGGTGAAGTTTTTAAATTGCCGTCATAGAGAACCCGCAAGGACTCGATCCTAACATCCGTGAACTAATCGATTCCTCCGGCCTATCAGCATTTCCCGTGAGTTCGCGCCCTCACCATCTGCACGGCGGTATAACTTTTACAATCATTCACCGATAACTATGAAAAGGGAGCGACTGCTCACGCGCGCCGACTATCCCTTCTTCCAGTTCTCCGGTCTCAGAGACCTGACCGCCGCACCGGCCTGCCACATCTCGGAGTCGTGAATCACCTTGAGCTCGGCATCGAGTTTCACCTGATAATCAGGGGCGCTGTTGACATCGAGAACTATCGCGGTTTCTTTACCGGTTTTCACCGACTCGTAGAGATCTTTGAATACCGGCAGGGTCGCCGCCTTGAAACGCGGTTTCCAGTCAAGAGCGCCTCGCTGGGCCGTTGTGCTGCAATTCGCGTACATCCAATCCATACCGTTTTCACCAACGAGCCGGATGAGACTCTGGGTGAGTTCCTCAACTGTTTCGTTGAACGCCTCACTCGGGCTGTGACCGTTCTCTCGAAGTACGTCGTACTGTGCTTCCATCACGCCGGCCAGTGCGCCCATCAGGATACCGCGCTCGCCGGTGAGGTCACTTAATACTTCTTGCTCGAATGTCGTTGGAAAGAGATAACCGGAACCAATTGCAATACCAACTGCCAATGTACGTTCATTTGCCCTGCCGCTTGCATCCTGAAACACACCGAAGCTCGAGTTGATACCGCTGCCGTTGAGGTAGTTGGTTCGAACGCTGGCGCCGGACCCCTTGGGTGCCACGAGAATGACATCGATATCGGCCGGCGGAATCACACCGGTCTGATCTTTGTAGACGATGGAGAAGCCGTGAGAGAAGTAGAGCGCATCTCCGGCTTTCAGGTGTGGTTTGAGTATGGGCCACACGGCCTTCTGCCCGGCGTCTGAAACCAGGTATTGGATGATAGTGGCCTTTTCCGCCGCCTCTTCAAGTTCAAAGAGTGTCTCGCCGGCAACCCACCCGTCGGCGATTGCTTTGTCCCATTCCCGTTTGAATTTTGATGATTGACCTATGATGACCTTGAATCCGTTATCCCGCATGTTGAGTGCCTGAGCCGGTCCCTGCACACCATAACCCAGGACGGCAATCACCTCGTCTTTGAGTATTTCATGTGCCTTTTCCATGGAGAACTCTTCCCTGGTGATAACCTCTTCCGATGTTCCGCCAAAATTGATCTGTGCCATATCTCGCTCCTTTGTAATTCTATCCGGGCCAGTATGTCATAGATCCTGTGTTGTGTAATGTGATATTTATAGCATACTGTAGTGCGTATTGAGCAACAGAAAACAGAGAAGGTTGGCATGGACACACACTCATTAAGGTTGTTTCTCTCCCTTGCAGAATCGCTTCACTTCAGAAAGACCAGCGAGAAGGTTCACCTGAGCCCGTCGGCGGTGAGCCGCGCCATAAAACGTCTTGAGGAAGAGGTGGGGCAGCCGCTGTTCATCCGCGACAGGCGGTCTGTGCACCTGACAGATATCGGGGCTGCGTTTGTACACTATGCCCGGGAGACCGTCGACGGTTGGGAACGATTCCGGGATTCCCTCGTACAGGATGACGAGGAACTCCGTGGAGAGTTGATACTCTACGCTTCGGTAACCGCCACATACGGGGTACTGTCCGATCTTTTCACCCGCTTTCGGACTCTTCACTCCAAGGTGCACCTCCGTCTTGAAACCGGAGATTCCGCCAACGCCCTGGATAAGGTGCTCGACGGCTCCGCCGACATCGCAGTGGCGGTCCGGCCGGAAAACCTGCCCGGGAATGTACAGTTTCGTACGGTAACCACAACGCCTCTTGTTTATATCGGGCCGGTGGTGGCCTGTGATGTTACAACCATTATCAACCAGGACCCGATTCCGTGGCATACCACTCCGATCATTCTCGCCGAACAGGCTCTTTCCCGACGGCGAGTGGAGGAATGGTTTCGCCGGCGGCGAATCCGGCCAAACGTCTACGCCGAAGTTGGCGGTCACGAGGCCATTCTGGCAATGGTTCGGCTCGGGTGCGGAGTTGGAGCCGTACCTGAAATCGTGATTGACAACAGCCTGTTTAAGGACGATGTTCGCAAACTCGACGTCGATCCCTCACTTCCACCATATGAGGTTGGACTCTGTGTTCACAAGCGGAAGATCAACTCCCCGGTGGTGAGTGCCTTCTGGAAAGCCGCCGAACAGCATGTCGTATGTGGAGAAGACGTTTCAGGTATATCCGACCCGGCTTGTGACAGGAGACCCCGACTCATCCATTGACAATACCCACTTGAATATGAGTATTTATCGAAAGGTGAGCCCTTACCAGCCGCCATCGGAGAATGAGTTATCATGATTAAGGGAAATGCCCTGGTCGGCCAGTCCGGCGGACCCACCAGCGTCATCAATGCCAGTCTCCAGGGTGTCATCCGGGCCGCGAAGGCCGGCGATGCCATTGAAACTCTTTACGGAATGAAGTTCGGCATAGATGGCTTCATGGCCGGAAATCTGGTCAACTTGAGCGCTCAAAGCGACTTCGTCGTGGACGGGCTCTCCCGAACACCTTCATCGGCCCTGGGTTCTTCGCGCTACAAATTAAAAGACGAAGATCTGCCGAAGATACGAGATATATTCGAAAAAAACGATATCCGCTTCTTCTTTCTCATCGGCGGCAACGACACCATGGACACCGTCCACCGGGTGGAGACCTACTGCAGGAATCATGGGTACGACCTGAAGGGCATCGGCATCCCCAAGACGGTGGACAACGATCTCTTTGGAACCTATCATACCCCCGGTTATCCTTCGGCGGCACGGTACAATGCCCTGAGTGTTCAGCAGTCCGGTCGCCTGGCCCGGGACATGCAGAGGGTGGACAGTTTCGTCATTTATCAGACCATCGGCCGGGATGCCGGATGGCTGGCCGCCGCGACGGCTCTGGCCCGAAAACAGGACGGCGATCCGCCCCACCTCATCTACTGTCCCGAGCGCCCCTTTCACAAGGATGAATTCATCGAGGATGCCAAAGCCTGTATCGACAAGCTGGGTTATGTCAGCGTTGTGGTGAGCGAAGGGATCAAG
>JAUVIY010000106.1 GCA_030592625.1 Spirochaeta sp.
ATTCTCCATTTTTATTTATTGACCTCCGGTGACCGGTTCACCAACAGACGGAGACGGTTTCCATGGTCACCCATCAGGGGGTGCCTATTTGATTTCTCCCAAGGCCCGCAGTACATTCTCCGGACTGAAGGGCCACTTTCGCATCCACACGCCGCAGGCATCGTAGATGGCGTTGGCCAGAACCGGTGCTGCGCCGTTGACAGAAATCTCGGAGATGGATTTGGCTCCGAAGGGTCCGTGCGGATCGTCGGTTTCCACCAGCTCCACCCGAAAGTCATCGGGCAGGTCGCCGATCATCGGAACTCCGTAACTCCGGAGATCCGAGTTCAGACATCGGCCCTCCTCGTCAAAGAGCATCTCCTCGTACATGGCATGACCAATGGATTTCAGCACGCCGCCGAATACCTGACCCTTGGCATATTCGGGATTGATGGGAGTTCCGCAATCCTGGAGTGCGTAGTACTTCTGCACCTTCACCTTACCGGTACGGACGTTCACCGCCACCTGGCAGAAATGGGCGCCATAGGGGAATGAGAACTGGTCGGTAGTGAAACTGGAAGTGGCAACAATTTGCCCGGTCCCCTCCCCGCCTTGGGTGTGCCAGGCCAGTTTGGCGTAATCGAGTTTTTCCTTTCCGCCGACGATAATTCCGGGGAACTCGATATCCAGTTCCTCGGGAGTTGTTTCCAGAACTGCTGCGGCTTCCATTAGAATTTTCTCCCTGATTTTCACGGCGGCATTACGTGCGGCGCCGCCAGAAAAGTACGTACCGCTGGAGGCATATGCACCGGTGTCAAAGGGTGCCATATCGGTATCACCGGACTGGACGGTAATATTATTAATGTCCGCTTTGAGTACTTCGGCCACCATCTTGGCAGACACGGTATCCAGGCCGGTCCCCAGGTCCGCTCCACCGGATTGGACGACAAAAGTGCCGTCGCCAAGCATCTTGACGGTGCAGTTGCCCTGGTCAAGACCAGGCAGGCCCGAGCCCTGCTGGAGGATGCACATTCCCTTGCCGATCTTCACGTCGGGATCGGTGGATTCTTCCTTCTTGCCCCACTCGATGAGCTTGGAGCCTTTTTCAAGGGCCACATCCAGTCCGCAGCTGTCCACCGGTGCGGGCTTGCCTTCCCGGCCTTCACCGAGACAACGGAGGATTTCAAGCATCACGCCCTTGCGGACACGGTTCTTCTCAACCAGATCGTAGTGATCCATATCCAGCTCAACCGCCAGTTCCTTCACCGCCATCTGAAGGGCGTAGTTCCCCTTGGGGGCACCATAACCCTGATAAGCTCCGGTCGGGGGAATATTCGAATAGTAGGAGGTGACATCAAACCGGACGTTATCACAGAGAAAGAGCGGCAGGCTCTTGGACACACCGTTCATGGGCACGGTGAGGGTATGGGCGCCATAGGCTCCCTGGTTGGATTCCACGTTCATCTGCATGGCGGTGAGCTTTCCGTCTTTCTTCGCACCGAGTTTCACACGAATCCGCATGGGTTTGCGGGTGCTGCAGGAAATGAATTCCTCTTCCCGGGTGTACTGATGAAACACCGGCCTCATTGTGGTCCAGGCGGCCCAGGCGGCCAGTTCTTCCAGCAGGATATCCTGCTTGGAACCGTATCCGCCGCCGACTCGTTCCTTGATAACCCTCACCTTGTTTTCCGGGATTCCCAATTGACCGGCGACGATGCGCCGCAGGTGGTAGGGCACCTGGGTGGAAGCATGGATGACAATACGATCACCCTCAGGTTTCACATAGGTGGTGTGCATTTCCAGAGGGGTGCACTGGATTTGGGTGGTCTCATAGGTTTTATCCAGGATGACATCGGCTTCCTTGAAGCCCTTAACTACATCTCCGATACCGCCATCCACATAGGAAGCGATGTTCTTTCGGGGATTACCCCCGATGGGGAACTGGTAGATTACCGGACTTTCTTCAAGATCTGTTCCGGCATTCAGTTCCTCAATATCATCCGGAACACCATCAACGTATACGACGGGTCCGTTATGAATGAGTGGAGAATCCACCGCTTTCGCTCCGTCCAAATCCATGATATGAGGCAGGACTTCGTACTCGACATCGATGAGCCGCATGGCCCGGATTGCCGTCTCCTCGTCTTCTGCAAGTACTGCCGCTACCCGGTCGCCATGATGGCGAACCTTGGTGTCCAGAAGCACACGGTCGTAGGGAGAGGGTTCGGGAAATCCCTGACCGGCCTGACTGTATGGTTTATGGGGAACATTGGCGTGAGTGAATACAGCCACCACTCCGTCCAGGGTCTCGGCGGCAGTTGCATCAATCCTTTTTATGTTCGCATGGGCATGAGGACTTCGGAGGACTTTAAGGATGCAGGCGCCGTTTTCCACCCGGTCTTCGACGAAAGCTTTCTCACCGGCTACCAGTCGGACAGCATCGACTTTGGTAACTCTCTTCCCGATATATCGGGCCTCACCACCGAATACAGGCACCGGTGGCATGGCGTACTCGGTCTCATACTTTTTAGCCACAGCGATACGTACCGCCTCGAAGAACTGCTCATAACCTGTAGCCCTGTTAAAGAGTCCCGAGAGGGCGTCCTGAACATCGGCACGGTTGGGAGCCGGGTTCCTCTCGATAAGGTCGGTAATCATCAGGGCTGCCGCCGGAGTGTTGTAACCCGATTGGACACAGCCGGCCTCGATAAGAGCCTGCTGGACAATGGACAGGCTGCGTCCCTGACGGAGTGAGTTGACGGTTTTCACATCCCGACCGTCAAACTGAGCCGCGATGCACAGGTTGGCGCCGACAATCTTCCCATCCAGCAATACGGTATCCGATCCGGCAAAACCGTGACCATCGTCGCTGTTCCGTACCGAATCGATACCCATACCCTTGAGTAATTTCACGGCGTTCAACCCGGGTTCGACATCCACGCTCCTTGATATTCCGTCCAGAGTGAAAGTGATGTTCATACAAGGGCCTCCAGACAAAGGACGACGGCATTGGCGATAACGACGCCGTTGATATAGGTTTTATATTCTGCAGTTCCGAGAATATCGGTCTTCGGGCTGATGGCAGAGCGTATCGCAGCCTCGACATCTTCCCGGGTTTTCAGATTGCCTGAAACGATGGCTTCTTCCACTTCAGTCAGGCGGATGGTTTTCGAAGCCACGCAGCCGACGGCGACGCAAGCCCCTGAAAGGCCGTAGTTCGGTAATCCCTCATCCACCGTCATGGAAACCGCGGCACTCACCACCGGCAGAGCCACGTGGGAACGGGATTCCTTCACTACAATGCATTCTCCCACAGGAACCGGGACATGAATGTCGAGGATGAGCTCCTCATGATCGTCTCGAACGTAATCCTCGACAGGAATATTCCCCTCCACAGACCGGGCTTCCGCGGCAAGGGCAATGAGAACCGGGATGAGATAAGAGTCCGCGCGGCCGGCTCCGATATTCCCTCCGACGGTGGCCTGATTCCGGATGCTCCTTGTGGGAATAAATCCGGCGGCTTGCCGCAGGGCCGTTGGAACCAGGTCGCTATCGGCAAGCTCCTGTAAAGTCGTCATGGCGCCGATGACAACATCAGTTCCTTCCTTGACGATTCCGGTCGGCACAATGTCCCGAATATCAATAACGGTCTGAGGTAATTCCCGGTCCAGAGGTGCCCGATTCACCTGGGTTCCACCAGCCAGGAAGACAACATTCGGATCTTCCGATTTCAGTGTCGACACTTCCCGCAAATCAGCGGGTCGATGATAATTCTCGATGCGTGCCACTTCCCCGGTACTCTCACTTCGTTTGGAAATCATATTCCAGCCCTCCCGTACAAGCCGTTCACCGCATCGGTGGCCCTGGCCACCAATTCTTCTTCCTCAATACCCAGCA
This sequence comes from Spirochaeta sp., assembly GCA_030592625.1. Classification (GTDB taxonomy): domain Bacteria; phylum Spirochaetota; class Spirochaetia; order DSM-2461; family DSM-2461; genus UBA2779. The sequence continues at coordinate 3,877 of JAUVIY010000106.1, forward strand.
GCTGTCCATTCTCCACGACGACCCGACCGTTCACGATGGTGCAGGCGGTCTTGTGGTCGTAACCCGAAAAGATAAGGGCTGCTGCCGGATCGCTTAAAGACCCGACATAAGGAATGTCATTCACATCGAAAAGGGCCAGGTCGGCAGCCCATCCTTCTTCCACCCGACCGATCTTCTCAAAACCCAGGAGCTTCGATCCGTTCTCTGTTGCCATCTTCCAGGCTTCCCGGGAGCTCAAGGCCCTGGCCCCTTTGGTAACCCGCTGCAGGAGCAGGGCCTGACGAATTTCACCGAGCATGTCGGATGTGTCATTGGAGGCCGAACCGTCCACACCCAAAGCAACATTGATACCCCGGTCGATCATCTCCCTCACCCGGCAGATGCCCGAGCCAAGGCGCATATTGGAACTTGGGCAGTGGGCCACTTGAGTCCCGGTAGCCGCCAGGAGGTCAAGCTCATCATCATTAAAGTGTATCCCATGGGCATACCATACATCTTCACCAACGAAATCACAGTCCTCCATCAGCTTCAGGGGACGTCTCTTGTACATCTTGACACAGTAATCGTTCTCATCTTCTGTTTCCGCCAGATGGGTGTGGAAGCGGACGCCGTATTGCCGTGCCAGGGTCGCCGACTGCTTCATCAGCTCCTCGGACACCGAGAAGGGACTGCAGGGCGCCAGCACCACTTTCCGCATCGCCCATGGATTCGAATCGTGGAATTCCCTGATGACTCTCTCGGAGTCGGCGATAATCGTATCCTCATCCTGAACCGTGGAATCCGGGGGCAGACCGCCGTCCTTCTTCGAACGACTCATTGATCCCCGGGTGGGACTGAAACGAATCCCGGTCCGGGAAGCCGCGTCGAACTGCAGGGCCATGATATCCGCCCCGATACCTTGAGGATATAGATAATGATGATCCGACGAAGTCGTGCAGCCGGTCTTCAGAAGTTCCGCCGTCGCCAGGGCTGTGGACCACCAGACGGTATCGGCGTCCATATGCTTCCAGATATCGTAGAGGTACACCAGCCAGTCGAAGAGTTCTACGTCCTGGGCAGCCGGCAGGTTCCGGGTGAAGGTCTGGTAGAAATGGTGATGGGTGTTGACCAGTCCGGGGGTTACCACCATTCCGGCCGCATCGATAACTTCCGTCTCCGATCCGGAAGGTGGTAAGAGGTTCTTCCCGACTTCGACAATTTGCGTTCCCCTGATAAGAACATCGCAATCCCGCAGGAGTTCTCCCTCGGCGCTGGTCATCACGGCCACTGCGTTTTTGATATGGATCATGGTGTTACCCCTTAGCGAATATTGAATTGGTTGGGAGTTGTGGGGGATGAAGGGTTGTGGGTTAAGGATGGGAAAAGGGGTGAAGCAAGTCGCTTACCCCACTCGGTATTTCGCCTCGTGCTGAAGCGTTCTGCCTCAACACTCACCCAATCCTTAACCCTTTATTCTTAACTCTCACTCACCCAATCCTCAACCCTTAACTCTAATCCCTTACTACCCAATCCTCAACAAATCCAAACCGCCAAGGCGGAAAATCGCAGAGTGAGCAAAGCGAACCAGCGATTCCGCCCTAAGTGAAATACCGGGCACTCCCAAAATTCTCAATTCTCAATTCAACATTCTCAATTCAACATTCTCTATTTCCCAAATCCTCTACCGATACGATTCCACCTTCTCGTTGAACTCAACAATCAACTTGTCCAGCCCGTCCCGAGACGCATAGATATTGTCCCAGTAATCCCGATCATACCATTGGGCATTGATTTCCTCGTATGTTTTGCCCTGCTGTTCCACCCAGGTATAATACTTCAGGTTGTGGACACGTTTTTTATCCTCGTAACGGAGCTCCAACATGGAATCGATTCCGAGCTGTTGGAGCATTTCGTAATCGGCGACAGCATCATCCCGGGTGTAAGCCCCGCGCTCGGCGGTGAGTTCGGCCAGACGTGAGGTGTACATGGCCTCGGAGTCGGTGAAGACGGTCATCACCACATCGTCCTCTGTGAGCTCATAGTACTTGGCCATTTTCACTGCGGTGAGCATGTTGCAGATGCTGCTGATCCCAAGCAAGTCCAGCCGTTTCAGCACCTCGTCTTTTACACCCTTGGATGTCAGAAAGTCCCGGCCGACAGGCTCGTTGAAGAGCCGGAGCAATCTCATGGTGTGTTCATCGTCTATGGCCGCCACCATATCGGTATCCTTTACGTTATGAACCCAGGGAACATGCTTATCGCCGATTCCTTCGATACGGTGGGCACCAAAACCGTTGTTCAGAATCGTGGGGCATTGGAGAGCTTCGCTTACCGCCACTTTGGCATTTGGGAAAGCATTCTTGATGTAGGTCCCCGAACCCAGGGTGCCGCCGGATCCCGATGAAAGACAGACGCCGGCCAGGCGGCTCCGTTCCCCGGCTTCCGCCTGGAACACCTTTTCGAAGGCGGGTCCTGTGATTTCATGATGCCACAGGGTGTTGGGCATCTGATCGAACTGATTGAATATGAAAATCCCTTCCCCATATTCAGCGTCCAGCTCATGGCATTTATCAAATATCTCTTTGACGTTACTTTCTGAACCCGGAGTGGCGATGGTCTCATCGGCCATGTTCTGGAGCCACTCGAAGCGTTCCTGGGACATCTCTTCGGGCAGGATGGCGATAGACTTACAGGCCAGGAGCCGGGAGATATAAGCGCCGCCGCGGCAGTAGTTACCGGTGGAGGGCCAAACCGCCATGTTCTTCTCGGGATCGAACTGACCGGTTACCAGAGTGGAAACCAGGCAACTGTAGGCCGCTCCAACCTTATGGGCTCCGGTAGGAAAGAATTCACCGGCGAGACCGATTATCCGGGCTTTGACACCGCTGATTTCCGAGGGTATCTCCAAATAGTTGATCCCGGTGAAACCACCACCGGATTCCACCGGTTCGTTTTCCCAGGTAACCCGGAAGAGGTTGCGGGAATGCACTTCGTCCCGGCCGATTTCTTTCAGCTCTTCCTTTATCTTCTCAGGCACGAGAGAAGGATCGGCCATTTGGGCAAAGGTGGGTAAAATGATATCCAGCTGGGCGCAGGTTTTCGCGTTCTTTTCGATTTGGGCTTCATTTCTGGTCAGGTCGATCATGTGTTGTTCTCCTTGAGATGTGCAGCGAGGGATGAAATCACCTCGCTGATGAGGTTCAGCGCCACGGTCTTCCTGTACCGAGCCGTGGATCGCTGGTCGTCTATAGGTTTGATACTGGGAGCAGCAGCTTCCACCGCGGCCGCCGCCAGTTCCTTACCGGCAGACCCTATCAGATGCGCCGATGATTTTCCATTCAATAAGGCTTCAGCCTCAGGCACCCGGATCACTGTCGGTCCCACGGCGCCGAAAGCCAGTGTGAATCGGGTGATGCGTCCGGCTTCAGTCCAAGCCGATGCCGCCGCCGAAATTTTGGTGAGGGCGTTGGCCCGGCGGGTGCCGACTTTACGCCAGTACCCCCAATCGGGCAGGGGTCGTCCGATACGGATCGCCGTAATGAGTTCATTATCGGCCAGGAGGGTGCGGCCCGGGCCGGTAATGAAATCCGTAACGGCCAGAACCCGCTCTCCGCCACTTGAGGCCAGGATTACTTCGGCATCCAGGACATAGAGTGCCGCAACGGTGTCTCCCGCCGGAGACGCATTAGCAACGTTTCCGGCCATGGTGGCCCGCTGTCTCAGAGCCGGAGCCCCGAGATCCGCAGCGGCGGCCCTGAGCACTTCGGGAATGGCTGCCAGGGATGAAGCATCAGCCGAGGCGCCCGATTCGGCGTAGGCCGCCCGCTCCCCGGGATCCCCGGCAACCACAGCCAGGGGCACCGAAGCACCGATTTCAAGGGCGCTGCCGGCCTCCCGAATAACCCGTAACTCGGAAATGGTATCCACAAATATCACCGGGCCCTCTATGGTCGGAGGCATGCCGTTCTTCGCCCGATAACGGACCATCAGATCAGTTCCGCCTGCAAAAGGCAGGGCACCGGTTTCCTCACGGATTCTGAGAGCCTCAGTCAGGGTGTCGGGTTTAAAAGTGTTTACCATATTCCCTTCCCCTTTTCCGCGGCCATGCGCACCGCGTCGATAATCATGTCGTATCCGGTGCAGCGGCAGAGATTCCCCGCCAGAGCTTCCCGGATGGCCTGTTCGTCGGGATCGGGATTCTGCCGCAGCA
>JAUVIY010000367.1 GCA_030592625.1 Spirochaeta sp.
ATGTCAGGTTATACCCATCGAGCACTTCCCTGCAGTGAACCTCATAGACAGGCGCTTCGTTGAGGGCTGGTTTCCAAATGCACTGGACATCCACCCCTTCAAGAATCTGGTACCCAGGATGGGGTTCGATATCCCGGGTGTTGTTATGGATTGGCCAGCAGATTAACCCTTACAAAAGCCAGATCCCGAACTCCATAGACGCCTTTCGAACCGAAGGGCATGACTATCACAATTTTGTTGTTGATCTGATGGATACCCTCGGCTTTGAGCCGGGCGGATTTCCATTCGATGATATCTCTGTCGGATTCCTCAATCGGTGAGAAGTCCTCCGACTTCAGGTCGGAGAAAAAGGTGATGAAATAGTCTGTCATCCAGTCTTTACGGCGGTTCAGCCAGGTTTGAGTCCGGCCGTCCCGGAACGTATAGCCGAGGTTCACCTTTGCAAAGAATATGGTAGGAGACTCATCGGCGGTCTGTCCGCTAAGCTCAGGTATATTCTTGTAGTAGGAAAATTCCGGGAACCACAAGATTCCGGGACTGACTGAAGAACCAGGAACCTGAGCCATTATGTCTTCACTGCGACGGTGAATATCGGCTGTCAGAACCAGGATGATGAGTTCATCCAGGTCAGATTCAAGTTCCGGGGTATACTGAACTGCGGTCAGCCAGCGTGTATTGACAGAAAGGTTGTAAAGGGACGCCGCCAACTCATTCCAACCGTTATCCAACCCTTTAAGCCGCTTCAGGAAGCGCTTGTTTCCCATCAGGTATCCACGGATTCTCTGACGATCCATCTCATATGAAGAAGCCGTCTCGCCCCTGGGTATCCACATTGAAGCGAATTGACCTACAGCTTTCTCGGTCCTCATTGTGATTGAGATTTCAATTGAATCAGGCCGGGGCAGATTGGTCAGGCTCTCGGGTATGCCTGTAAGTATCAGAATATCATTCCGAACACTCTCGAATAGTACTTTTACCTTGCCGACATAATCCGGCGCCCAGTCCGGAAGACCGGAATTTTCGAGGTCGGCTGAATAATGGTCTGCCAGAATGCCGGTTTCCCCATCCAGATACTCACCGGATCTCCGGCGATCCGCCGGCCCGGCGAATTCCCGGCGCCCCGGATCTTTGGCCAGAAAATGGTACAAATTGTCCAGACTGCCGCCGGCGGCCAGTGGTTCGGTCAATGATGCGGTTATTTGATTCAGATCCTCGGAAAGGAGTGTTTTCACGGCCACGGTGCGGCTTTCCCGGGCAAAGCGGCGCTCGTGAGTATTCAACATGACAACAAGGATGATTACCAGTGCAATCAGGAGAACTGCAATGGATATCATCAGTAATGGGACAGTTTTTCGGCTCATATATGAATATTATCGGAAGATCACCTATCCGGTTTGACGCCCATAATGGTTTTCGATATATTAGGACGGCCATGGCCAAAAAGTCCGATACCACCGAATTCAAGAAGGGACAACAAGTTGTCTACCCTCTCCAAGGCGTTGGTCTTGTAGAAAACATCGAGGAACGCCAGTTCAAAGGTGAGATGGTTCCGTATTACGTTATGTATTTCGACGTATCCGACATGACCATCCGCATTCCCGTAGCGACAGCTCCGGAACAGGGCATTCGCGCTATTGTTCCCAGTGAAGAATCGAAAAAGGCACTGGAAATTATTTCCAGCGACTATGAACCGGTTCCAACTGACTGGAAACTCCGTTATCAAATGAATCTTGACCTGCTTCGCAGGGGTGATGTCAGTGATATCGCTACAGTGGTAACTAAACTTTACCATCGGAGCAAGGTGAAGGAACTTCCCATTCTGGAGCGCAAGCTCTATGACAGCGCCTTACGCCTTCTTGTCGACGAGGTTTCATTTTCCCTCGATAAGAACAAGGACGAAGTGGAACAGCTGATTTTCATGAAGCTTGAGGCCGGAGAGTAATCCTGGATTGGGACAATGAGATAGGCGCTATAAAGGCGGCGATTCGTTCATTTCCCGATCCGTCGGTTAATGAAATCGAATCGGGGGTCGGTACGCCTTGGGGCGTTCTTGTCTCAACTATCATATCCCTGCGAACCAAAGACGCCGTCACCCTTGAGTCTTCCTATAAACTGCTCTCCGCCGCTTCCGGCCCTCAAGCCCTTCTGTCTCTGGGGGGAGAGAAGGTGGCGAAAATCATCTATCCCGCGGGATTCTACCGCACGAAAGCCGCGAATTTGATTCGGATTTCCAGCATACTTATCGATAAATTCCAGGGGAATGTACCTTCGAACAAAGAGGCCTTGCTGGCCCTCCCGGGCGTCGGGCTTAAAACAGCCAATCTGGTGCTTGGTGTCGGATTCAGGATTCCTGCCATCTGCGTCGACATTCACGTCCACCGCATTGCCAACCGCCGAGCTTGGCTCACATCAGAAAAACCGGACATAACGGAAAAAATACTCAGCGATATTCTGCCGAAAAGATGGTGGATTGATATCAACAGAATCCTGGTGAGTTTCGGTCAGAAGATCTGCACCCCGGTTTCACCGCACTGCTCCACTTGTCCCGTTGCTGAAAATTGTCCCCAGGTTGGAGTGACGAGATTTCGCTGAGATTGACGAGAGATTGTTATTGGGTAACAATGAGTTCCATCTTAAATTCATTTGACAAGGTACGGACATGAGCGAGTGTGAATTCATCGAAGAATGCCCGTTCTTCCAGGATAAACTGGTGGAAAAACCGGTTGAAGTCGAAGAACTCAAAGAAAAATACTGCAGGAACAACAATCTGAATTGCGCCCTGTACATGATAGCCCAGACCGTCGGGAAGGAAAAAATACCCCCCCAACTTTCCCCCGACGAGAAAACCGTAGCCTATCAGATTATTGCCGAACTTGATTCA
>JAUVIY010000023.1 GCA_030592625.1 Spirochaeta sp.
CAAAAGAACTGGATCGGGTCTGTGAAGCCTATCCTCATTTGACGGATGACGATTTCATCAGGGAGCATCTCAAGGAATGGCGGAAATGAGCGACGCAGCCTCACCCAAGGGCCGGGCTACCCGGAGCAGAATCTTTGAAGCGGCCACCAGGGAATTCGCCTTTAAGGGTTTCGCCGGTGCCCGGATCGATGTCATCGCCCGGGAGGCGGAGATCAACAAACAACGGATCTATGCCTATTTCGGAGACAAAGACGGGCTCTTTCTCGAGGTGTGGAAACGTACTTTTGAACTCATCTATGAAAAAACCCAGGAGTTCCTTTATCTGACGGAAGAAGACGTTCCCGATCTGGGCCGTATCATTCTGGCCGGCTATATGAGTTTTCATGAACGGCATCCTGAATTCTGGCGTATTTTTGTTATGGAGAACCTTTTCGGTGGAAGACACGGTCGACCGGGTCACACCAGTGGTGATACACCTTACGGCCATCTCAGATCCCTCTACAATATCGGCCAGAAAAAGGGCATTTATTCCAATGATGTGTCTTTCGAAACTTTCATCTTCGTTCCTACTGCCATCAGTTTCTTTTATACTTCGAACATGAAAACCATGAGCGATACGCTGGAGACCGATCTTTCCAACCCTGCCGTTAAAGCGAAGTTGATGGGGGAAATCAGCCTGATGCTGTTCGGTGAGCAAGGATGTCATGTCGATTGACACCTTTCATTCTCAGATAGCCGGCATTCTGACCGAGGCGATCGCCTTACGCCATGAGCTTCACGACCATCCTGAGATCGCCTTGAATGAGTGGGAAACCAGAAAGCGAATCCGCAGCTTTCTCGGTGATGAATTTCGATATCTGGAGCCGCTCATGGAAACGGATCTCATTGCCGAATGGCCCGGCCGGGATGAGAGTGAGTGCATCGCTCTCCGGGCGGATATGGATGCTCTGCCTACTGATGATGAGAGCTTTCAATACGGTGCCATGCATGCCTGTGGTCATGACGGCCATATGGCAATACTCGCCGCCGCCGCACGGTTGCTGGCGGACAATCGAATCGTTCCGCAGCGTACGGTTCGTTTCGTATTCCAGCCCGGAGAAGAAGTGGCGGGAGCAGGGCGTGAACTGGCGGCCCTCGGCGCCTACCGGGGAGCGCGTTCGGCCTATGCCCTTCACGGCTGGCCCGGACTACCCCTGGGTTCCGTCGCCTTGAAAGAGGGTGCTTACTTCGGGGCCAGCCATCATTTTCGGGCCCTGTTCCGGGGCCGGGGCGGCCATGGTGCCTACCCCGAGAAAGGCTTGAATCCTCTGCCGCCCGCCGCCCGGGCTCTCCTGATGCTGCAGAAGCTCCACGACGAGGTATTCGAGAGCCGCGGCGAGGTGGTAAACGCCTGTGCCCTGAACGGAGGGTCGGCGTCCAACGTCATTCCCGATGAAGCCCGCCTCCTGGGAACCGTCCGGTATCTGGAGCCCGAGAGAGGCGAGAGTCTCGAAGAATCGATTCGCGATATCTTTGCGGACAGTGTGAAAGATACATCGATCGAACTGGAGCTGGACTATGAAAAAACCTACGACTTACCCGTCATGAATAATCCTTCCCGCTGCGACATCGTCCGCCGGGCCGCGAAGGGCCGCGGGGACAGCGGCGGGCAAGACAACGACATACGGCGAATTACAGTAATCGAGGAAGAGACGGTGGAGCGCGGTTCGGAAGATTTCGCCTTCGCCCTTGCCAAAGTTCCCGGCTGCCTCTTCAAGCTGGGACTGGGAGAAGGAATGCCCCCTCTTCATTCGACAGGATTCGATTTTCCCGACGAAGCCCTGGCACCGGGAATCCTGATGATGAGTCGTCTGGCTCTGGGAGAGGATGAGGGATGAAGGTTTTTGGCTGGACGGATCTTAATTCGACGAGAGGCCATGAGCATGCCGGGCTCTATGCTCACACTACCAGCGGTAGGCGGCACCGAGTCTGAGGAAGGTCAGGATCATCGAAGCATTCGCCGGATATCCAAATGCTATGGCCTCGGGTGCAAATGTATGAAAGCTTAATTCAAATCCAGGGAGCTGAGCTTTTAACGACCAATGCTCCGAAAAATTCCATGACAGATTGGCGAATAATTCCAGGGCCGGATAGAAATACCAGCCGGTTTCCCCGGCGTTCAAATCGGGGGTGGCTGCGTCTTCGAGCGGCGTGATACTGATGGCTCCAAAGGAGAACTTCAGGCCGACTTCGGCGGACAAGCGGCCGATGGAACGGAAGACAATACCGATCCCCGGGAGAAGTTTCAGGTATCGGGTGTCAATCAATTCACCGGACCCGCCTCTTGCAAAACTCAGGTTATCCCCGAAATCGACTTGAACCGCGGCAATCAGGCCGATACTCTCATTGAAAAACCAATTGAATTCAGTGCTGAATGGACCCAGCCAGATGAATTGACTGCTGAAATCATTCGATGTGGTGTATCCGATACGGCCGGATATCGGCAGCCACAGATTCAGCTGAAAGGGCTTGGTAATCAATCGCTTATAGGAGATTTCCTTCAGCATCAGGTCCTGTTCAATAACGAGTTCTTCCCTGATTTCCGGTTCCGTCATTCCAAGATATGTTTCCCACTGCTGAGCAACACCCCGGCATATGGGCACAATTCCTTCAGTATCTTCAATACGGAATAATTGTTCATCGATGAGCAGCTCCGATTCGTAAAGCGTAAATCGAAGTTGTCCCTCCGATTCAGAAATGACGATGCGATTGTGAGTTTCTTCGCCATTCCGGGCTATTACGATGGGCTGGATGTCCGTGATCGCCGAGTAGAGAACTTCTGCGGTCATCACGGGGACCGTCTCGCCGATGTCGAATTGTACATGCCGAGGGATAAGGTTCTCTGCAATCAGGGGCAGGGAAATTGTTATGAAAAGAACAGCAAAAACGATTTTCATAATCGTACTCCGAAGCCCAGCTGTATCAAACCGCTGAAAATCGTAAATCCGTTCGCTGAACGGCCGGAGAGATCGAACCGGTAGGATAATGCGTTGACTGAAAACCGGCCGTTCATGAAGAAAGGCACTGTATCGGAACGTTCTGTGAAATAAAACCGGAAGCCGATATCCAGCGGCATCGAAAGGAATAAAAAACTCCCGACAGTTCCTGATTGCGGACCACCGTCATCCCAATACTGTGTATATTCGGGGGCCCAGCTCACCTGGACGCTTAAACCAAAGGATAAATCTGATATGAGGTTTCGGAAGAATATCCTGGGCCCGATATAGTACCCGACATCATGGATAGGGCTGCTCGTTTCAGAATAGTATTGGCCATCAGGGGATTTATCGAAATTGGGGATTATTGTGACACCACTACCGATTGCCAGGTATTGATTAAAATCGTAATTCCACTCGAGGGAGAGAGACAGACTATACCCTTCATACCGAAACAAGTCGGTCTGAGAAGTGCCGCTATCAACATTGATTTTTTCTATCCCACCACCGATTCCCAGGAACAATGAAATCGAATGACGATTGTCGGTCCATCGATTTCGGACGAGAGAGTTCCGGAAATATTCGTATTCCTCCCGTGAGGTATCTTCGTACAACACCTCGGTTCGTGTCTCAAGAACCCGTCCGGCGTCCGGCAGATAGCGGTCGACATTCTCCATGAATGATACGGTAATTTCATCCATGGCATCAAATATGCTCAGGCCGACCGTTCCGCTCCAGTTGAAGCCGACTTTTGAGGATTCGGCCTGTACGTCATACAGATTTGCCAACACCGTCAGTTTGTTGCCTTCTTTTTGGAAAAAACCGCTGACAATGAGATCTGCACCGCTCTCATCAATAGTGTTGTAATCCGGATATGTGATTCCCGATCCGTCATTCCAAATGATCTTCTCACGGATAACGTTCAATCGCTCATCCTCTTCCAGAGCAATCTGCAAGGTATCGGCGAAGAGATTGGCCAGCTGATCATCGGCCTCACCCTTGGGAAAGAAGGGACCGACAACAGTTTTATAGGTTTCTGGTCCTGTCGACAACTCGACGGTGATTGGCATCTCGACAGCAATGTCCGCATCGCGTTCCAGCTTGATATACCGGGTGACATCTTCCAGACCTTCAGCCCGGAAGAGTAATTTGTGTTTGCTTCCGGTGAGGTTGAGTTCCAGGGGTGTCGAACCGACGAGCCTGTCATCGAGATAGACTTCAGCCTCGGGTGGGTCCGTTGTCAGTGTGGCGGTGAATAGTGTTCGCTCCTGTTCTATGGTAGGCCGGAGGGAACCGAAGCCCATGTACTCCCGTCCATACCACTCCGGGAAATCGTAATATAAGCCCAAGCTTAAAGCGGCCTTCTGCCGGTCTTCCTCATCAACCGGCTCTATGTATATGGACCTGGATATGCCATCCGAATCGATTACCACACGAATCGGTGCCACCATGATGGTTCCCGGCGGGACGTCGATAACGTTATCGATGGCCCAGTCGTCGTCGTGTAGCGAGTAGGTGCCCGGGGTTACCCGGAACCAGCGGATATCCCAATCACCGGTACCGACAGGCAGCTTGAGTTGCCGGGGACCATCGATAGTGATGATGACCCTCTTGAGGTCAGCTGAATCGATGGCTATTCGGGTGGGGATACCAAGCAGGGAGATTGCGGGGTGACGACCGGGAGTGGGGAAGGATTCAGCATCGAGGGTTCGGGGGAACAAGACCTGGAGGATAAAAAACACCGACATTGCGACAAATCGCAATCGTTTATACATGTTCAAAATTGTAGTGTAGAAAAAATTCCAGTGTCAACTGATCGGATGTCCGGCTGGGCGAAACCCTCCCGGCCGGTGCGGTATCATCGGCTTCACAGCCCTCCGGTGTCAGCCTGTTCCGATTCCCAACTCCGACAACAGCGCTTCCAGCCGCCGGCCATACTCAATGTAATTGGTCATCCTGGATTCCTGTGAAGCCTGAACCGAATCATCATGATACACCACGGTCATGTGGGGTTCGATGGACAGCCCACCGTCATATCCGACTTTATTCAGGTCTTCAAGGATGCGCCTGACATCTCCGCCGCCTTCTCCCGGCCAGCAGTAGACTTCCTCCCCGGTGGCGGCGTCCCGATATGAATCCTTGATATGGATATGGGCAATATGGTTTTTCACGTTTGAGTAAAAATCCCAGGAGGACTGATCAGGATAAGGCCATGGCTTTTCGAAATCTTCAGTGAGCGACGGGTTGCCGGTATCAAAAACCAGTTTCAGACCGGGAACTTCTTCCACCATTCGCAGTGTGTGTTTCCAGCTCATTCCTCCGTAAGTTGCACAATTCTCATGGACTGGAGTGATACCGGTATCTATGAACCGGTTCGTAATTTCCCTCAGGCGCCGAAAGCGCTCTTTCTCCTGCTGATCCTCAAGAGCCCTGCCATCCTTATCCCTGATCACCTTCCAGCTCATGACACGAACCAGGTTGGCATTCAGCAACTTCATTCTTTGTATTGTTCTGTTGACGGTTTTCAGCACCTCATCGAAACTCTCATTGATATCATGACCCCAGTTGGCAATGTTGGATCCCAGGGCATTGGCCCGGATGCCGGCTTGTTCCAGCTTATCTCTCACCCTGTCAAAATCCGATTCGGGCAGGTTATGAATATTGACTCCATCAATAGCTCTGATCTCGATTCTCGACCACCCAAGTTTCTTCGTAACGGCAATCTGGCCGTCTATGCCGTCGGCTGCTTCATCTGCAAATCCTGTCAGGTACATCATTTTACCTCCTCAATTTCATCCAGAAAATCGGCAACCTGTCTGAGCACCGCTGCAGAATCCGGCGGCTCGGTGAAAATCTCCAGAGACAGCCATTCGTCGTAGCCGATGTCTCCCAGGGCGATAAAGGCATTTCGGTATTCCTCCGTCATAGTGACAGGGGCAATACCTCCGGCATCGTTCAGGTGGACATGAGCGATGTAATCGCCGTGCTCCCGGATCAGATCGTTCCAGGAGGCACTTTCATCGTCGGTATTGTGGAAATCAAACATACCGCCGATACCGGGTTTCCCGATACCATCGATAACGGATCGGGTTTCCTCCAGGGTATTCACGACATCGGTGAATTCCGACGGTAATGCCTCCAGGAGCAATCTGCATCCGGTTCCCTCAAAATGACCGGCAACAGAGGTTAGTCCATCGGTTAAATACTCCAGGGCCTTGTCCAAGGTCGTTCCCTGAGACGATCGCTGCGCGGGTGATCCCAGGGTCATCGGACCACCGCCGAGTTCCCCCCCGAGATCGGCAAGACGTTTGATATGATCCCAGGACTTCTGCCGTACAACGGTATCAGGAGAGGAAACAAATAGCCCCTCAGGCCCAACCAGAAGCCAATGAAAACCGGCGAACATGACACCTTCGCCATCAAGTTTTCGCCGAATTTCGGCAAGTGTGCTCCCGATGTTTTCACTGAAGTCACCGAACAGGGTGTGAGGGGCGATTTCAACCCCATGAAACCCGGTTTTCCGGACTATCCTCAGGGAAGCCGCGAAATCCTTATCGCCAAAGAGTTCGTTGCATATTCCACGTTTCATTCATCGCCTCCGAACATAAAACCAACAAAACAGTTGCAGTGTAATAGGTATCATTATAGAATATCTAATGAATAATCGTAATAAGGAGAAATGTATGAAAAGGTTGTCAGTTCTTATCGTGCTGCTGATCGCGTTCTCGATCACCGCATGGGCCAATGGCAGTGTGGAATCAGATGATTCCGGCATGTGGAAGCCGACCAAGCCCATCACCATCATCGTCCCCTGGGGCGCCGGTGGTTCCACCGATCAGGTAACCCGTGTCGTTGCCGGTGAACTCGAAGGTCCTCTGGGACAGAAAGTCGTCATCGTCAATCAGCCGGGAGCTTCCGGTTCCGTCGGTTCCAAGGGCGCCCTTGATGCTCCCCATGACGGCTATACCTGGACTTCCGGTGCTGCTGCGGATCTTGGCGCTTATAAAGTGAAAGGCCTGCTGGACACCACATGGGACGACTGGGAACTGTTCCTCAACGTCGCGAATGTTTCCGTCATTGCCGTGAATGCCGACACTCCCTACCAGGACTTCGGCGATCTGCTCGATGCCATGAAAGCCAATCCCGGCAAGATCCCCGTAGCTACCGCCGGACAGCTTTCTGCAGGGCACAATGCCATGGAAGCCATCGTTAAATATACCAAAGTGAAATATAAGCATGTCACCTACGACGGCGGAAACCCCGCGGTTATCGCCACAGTCGCCGGTGAAGCTGAAGTCACCTCACAGCTGGCGGTGGAAGAAGCCGATATGCTTAAAGGCGGCAAACTCCGGGCCCTGGCCGTCCTGGATGACAAGCCTCTGATGCTGAAAGGTTACGGTGAGATTCCCGCCATCACCGACTGGATTCCCGAGTTCCAGGCCGCTCCCAATTACTTCGGTATCTGGGTACCCGCCGATGCTCCTGCCGAAGTGCTCGAAACCTTCGGTGAAATCTGGGACACCACCATCAGGGATTCCCAAAAGCTGAAAGATTACGCAGCCGAACGTGGCGCGGTCTTCAATCCCTCCTGGGGTGAAGAGGCTAAAGAAAGGGCCATGCCTTACCTCCAGATTATCGCCTGGAACTACTATGAGGGCGGTACCGCTGTCCTGGCTCCGGACACCGTCGGGATTCCCAAACCGTAGTCGATAATACCATCTGCTATAATCACTAAATACCGGAGGCGGAGCGTCCTGTTTGGATGCACCGCCTCTCTTTCAGAGGATACGATGAAAGAATCCAATATGCCCAAAGCCGATTTCGTGATGTCCATCCTGCTCATCGTCTTCGGTATCACCGTACTCATCATCTCAATCGGCATGCCGCGCTTCGAGGAGATGGACGTCAATCCATATTCGGCTCCCGGTGTCGTACCGGGTTTCCTGGGTGCGATTATAGCCGTCCTGGGATTCGTTCTGCTGATTCGTTCCATAGTTCGTAAAGGCTTTAAGCTGGGCATCTCGGGACGTACCGTGAAGGAGTGGATTCGGGACGACTCGACCAGCCGGCTCATGCTGACCATCGGGTTGTGCCTGATTTACGCCCTCGTATTTATCGGGCTGGTACCTTATGCGGTGGGAACGGTCCTGTTCATTTTCGCGTTCATACTGGTATTCGAATACCGGCGGGGAATTCCGCTGAGAGAACAGAAACGGATGTTTCTGGGAGCCACCCTGGTGTCGGTTCTCAGCGGGGTCTCCATATGGGTGTTATTCCGCTACCTGTTTCTCGTCAACTTGCCATAGGAGGGATAATCCGTGCTGGAAGGACTGCGCTTTTTCGGAGAATCATTTATTACCTTCATGAGCCTGGGCATTATTTTCAATGTCTTGTGGGCTACTCAACTCGGTATCATCGTAGGGATGCTCCCCGGCCTGACGGCTACCATGGGCGTCGCTTTGATGACCACTCTTACGTTCCGGATGCCCGCATCGGAGGCGGTTCTCATCCTGGTTTGCATGTACGTAGGAGCCATATACGGCGGTAGCCGAAGCGCTATCCTGCTCAATATACCCGGAACTCCGGCCAATGCGGCCACCGCAGTGGACGGTTATCCCCTGGCCAAGCAAGGCCGTGCCGGCCGGGCTATCGGCCTCGCCACCACCGGTTCCTTCATCGGTACCTTTATCGGAATGATTATTCTTGCCTTGTTTACGCCTCTGATCGGTAAATTCGCCCTGGAGTTTAAATCCTTCGAATTCTTCTGGCTCTCCATATTCGGCATCGTCATCTGCGGGAACCTCACGGCGCCCAAGGATCCGCTTAAAGGGTGGATCGCCGGTTTTCTGGGGCTTCTCGTGGCTATGATCGGGATGGAGGGTATTCATGCCCATATCCGCTTTGCAAGGCCGGGATCTGAGCTTTCCGGTGGAATCGCTTTGCTTCCCGCCATGGTGGGGGCCTTCGGTTTCGCCGAGATTATTTCGGTGATGAAAATATCCGCCTATGAGGTGGTGAAAACCAAGATAGAACGGGTGATACCGAAATTCGTTGAGATTTGGATGCATAAGTGGACGATAATCCGCTCAGGAATAGTCGGTACCTTCATCGGGGCTATTCCCGGAGTGGGTGAGGATATCGCTGCCTGGGTGTCATACGACATGGCCAAGCGGGCGAGTAAGACTCCCGAGAAATTCGGCAAGGGATCAATCGAGGGGCTTATCGCCGCGGAAGCCGGGAATAACGCCTGCGTCGCCGGTGCCATGATTCCCGTTCTTTCTCTGGCTATTCCCGGGTCAGCACCGGCAGCAGTGCTCCTGGCGGCCATGTTTATCCACGGCGTCAGACCGGGTCCCCTAATCATGATCGAATTCCCTTCCTTTGTGTATGAAGTTGTTGTGATGGTTCTTCTGGCTTCGGCAGCCATGCTGATATTGGGCCTTTCCATGGTACGGTGGCTGGTGAAAGTCCTGCTTGTACCCCGGCAGAAACTCATGCCCATCATTTTCGCCCTCTGTGTCGTCGGAGCCTTCGCTATTCAGGGCCGGGTGTTCGATATCGGTGTGATGGTGGCTTTCGGCCTCATCGGTTACATCCTCAGGGAGATGGAATATCCTATGGCGCCCCTCGTCCTGGGGATTATCCTGGGTGACATCCTGGACAAGAATCTCAGACGCGCTCTCATACTTTCCGATGGAACCCTGGAGCCATTTTTCAACCAGCCCATCGGACTGGTTCTCTTCATCGTTACCCTCTTTGTTATATTGAGTAAGATGAAGTGGTTTCAGAACCTCATGATGATGCTGAAAAACCTGATAACCGCACCGTTTCGTCAAAGCAAGGGAGGTTGAGTCGCCTCGTACCATGCCAAAGCGTCGGCGGAAATTCCGGGAGCTCACTCGTTGCCGTTATGATTCAGCTCTCGAACGTACAAAGGTTTTTTGCCGTAGAGTATAGTTGTTATAATCAAGGAATCTCTGGATGACCTCCTGACGGACGGGTCCGTAGATGCCGTTATCTCCACTCCATCGGGTATGCATCTGGAACAGACCCTGGCTGCCGCAGCCGCCGGGAAACATCTTGTTATCGAAAAACCTCTAAAGCGGAAGCCCTTTGGGGATTCCCGCATTATAGGTCTCTAGAACCTGGAGACTCTCGAATTATCATATACCAACGGCAGGTGGGTAAACTGCTCGATACCGAAATGGTATTACCCAAAGGGTATTTCCGGACTGTCGGGAATCCGCTGGAAGAATTGGAAAGGTTCATTGAGGAACAGAATCTCAAGGAAACCGGATGCCTCTTAGTCTCCACTATCCGGTAGCGTTATAATTAACCCCGAGTTTAATTTGATGATTATTCCAAGTTCCATAATGATGTATAATCAATCAGAAGGTAATAACGGTTGAACTTGGTGATCTGGATCTACGTTTATTTTCTCTTTATCGGCTCGGTGGCCATGGTGTCTCTGGGAGTCCTGGCCCTGTTTCGTCGCAGAAGCCCCGAGGTGGTGTTCTTCGTGCTCCTTGTATTCTCCTCGGCGATATACGCCTTCAGTTACGCCATGGAAGTGACGAGACTTGTGCCCGAGGCAATCAAGATATGGTCCAGAGCCGAGTACATGGGCATACCGTACATCGTATCATTCCTCTTTCTGTTCGTGCTGCATTTCGTCAATTCAGGACGTCGAATTCCGCGAGTGTTAATAGTTCTGCCTCTTCTGATTTCCTTTTCAATCATGACAATCCGGCAGACCAACGATTTTCACTGGCAGTATTACACAAGTCTGACTTTCGAAAGCTATAACGGATTCATGCTGATGAAAGTCGGCAAAGGCTTCTGGTACTGGATTTTAGCCGGGTATAATGTCCTCGGTATCGTCCTTTCAGTGCTGTTGATCGCCGCCTATCTGGTCCGTGTGGCCAGGGCAAATCGTCAGCAGGGAGTGCTGTTGCTCCTGGGTTCCATCCTGCCGTTAATTCCCTATATTGTTCATGTCTCGGGTTTATATCAAAGCGGGTTGGACATCATTCCCGCCGCCATAACCTTGTCAACTTTTATATTTTATATTGCAATTTTCCGTTACAACCTGTTTTCCCTGATACCTGTGGGGCGTGACTGGCTGGTGGAAACGATGGCCGATGCCGTTATTGTCCTGAACAAACAGCACTGTGTGGCGGATGCCAACCCCTCCGCCAGGAGAGAGTTCGGCCTGGAAGGTATTGACCCTATGGGTCACGATGTTTCGAATGTCATGCCACTTCTGAATTCGACCCTGGAATCCGGAGAGCGGATGAAGGCGAACGATAAGATTTGGGAAATCACCCGGACACCATTACCCTCCACACGCAGAAGTACTGAAGGAGTCCTGATTGTCGCCCATGATGTCACCGAGTTGGAGCGCATGGCCCGGGAAGACATGCTGACCGGTCTTTTAAACCGTCACAGCTGGGACGATGCTGTATCAACAGAGATGCTTCGTCTCTCCCGGCACGACCGATACGGATCGGTTCTCTTTGTCGATCTCGATCATTTCAAACATGTGAACGATTCCCACGGCCATGCCGCCGGAGATGAAGTACTGAAAACCGTCGCCAAGGTGCTGAAGGATGGTGTCCGCCGACCGGACCTCGTCGGCAGGTATGGCGGTGAAGAGTTCGTCATTTTCCTGCCGGAATCCCGACCGGAGGAAGCCGTCGAGGTTGCCGATCGCCTGAGAATCGATTTGATGGAAGAGATAGTTGTCAGCAGCAGCGTCGAAGTTTCCGTCACCGGAAGTTTCGGCGTGGCCGGCTGCCTTATAAATACTGAAACCAGTCTTGAGGATCTGGTGAACATAGCTGACAAAGCACTTTTCAAGTCTAAACAATCCGGTCGAAACCGGGTAACCCTGTATAACGTGGTATAGGTGAGGGGTTGTATATGAAGTATTTGACGCTTATTGCGGGTTTCGCGGCGGTTCTGATCCTGTTCTCGTGCAATGATGGAACCGATGAAGATTCTTCCTTATCGGCTCCCATGGACGATTCCCCGGATCCGGTGTCGGTGGAAAGGACCGTCCCTCCCAATCCCGTGGAACAGGTGAACGCAGACGGCGTCATCATCAGCCACGCCATTTCCCTGCGGACTGAACCCAGGTACCCGGCAGATTTTAAACATTTTGATTACGTCAATCCTGATGCTCCCAAGGGAGGCACCGTCACACTGGCGGCCACCGGAACCTATGACAGTTTCCACCGTTATGGCCAGAGGGGTGATTCCGTCCCGGGTTCCACTCTGTTTTATGACTCACTGATGACAGCCAGCTCCGATGAGATTGAAGTCTATTACGGCCTCATCGCCGGGACAGTGGAATATCCCCCGGATTATGACTGGATTATCTTCCATCTGCGGCCAGAGGCCCGGCATCAGGACGGGAAGCCCATCGTCGCGGAAGACGTGGTGTTTTCGTTCAATAAATTCATCAATGAAGGCGTGTCCCAATTCAAATCCTATTACGGAGCCGTTACATCAGTAGAAGCTCTGGATGAAAACCGGGTGAAATTCACTCTTGAAGAGGGCGACAAGGAACTGCTCATCGCTCTGGGAGGACTCACCATCCTGCCGCCCCAGTACTGGCAGGATCGGGATTTCACCGAACCGCTCACCGAGCCCCCGCTGGGCAGCGGCGCCTATCGTGTTTCAGATTTCGCCATGGGACAATACGTCGTGTGGGAACGTCTCAAGGACTATTGGGCCATGGATATTCCGGTCATCAAGGGATCTCTCAACTTCGATTTCGTCCGTTATGATATGTACAGGGATGCGGTCGTCCAGCTCGAGGCTCTCAAATCCGGAGAGATAGACATGCGGTTCGAGCACATATCCAAACAGTGGGCCACCCAATACACCGGCCCAAATTTCGATGCGGGGTATATCGTCAAGGAAGTGCTGCCCGACGAAACCCCATCGAACATCCAGCGATACGTGTACAATATCGAGCGGGATATCTTTGCCGATCGCCGGGTCCGTGAGGCCCTGGGATACGTCATGGACTTCGAATGGCTCAATCACAACCTGTTCTACGACCAGTATGCCCGGACACGGAGTTATTTCCAGGGAACGCCCTTCGAGGCCATGGGCCTGCCGGGTCCGGAAGAATTAGAGATTCTCGAACCCATCCGGGATCAGATTCCCGAGGAAGTCTTCACAACCGAATATCAACCTGTGGTGACGGATGGTTCCGGGAACGTCCGCAGCCAGATCGCCGCGGCCCTGGAGCTGTTCAAGGAGGCGGGTTGGGAAATTCAGGACCAGGTTCTGGTGAACGTCGAGACCGGGGAGCCTCTGGTCTTCGAGCTCCTCATCTATAGTCCGTCCACAGAACGCCCGGCCATTCCTTTCCAGGAGAACCTGAAAAAGCTGGGCGTGGCTATGAATATACGCCTGGTGGATTCGACTCAGTACATCAATCGGGTACGCGAACGGGATTTCGACCTCATCTCCTGGCCGGACGCCGGGAGCTTCTTTCCCGATTCGGGGCTGCAGATCGGCTGGCATTCGGAATACATCGACAGCACCTGGAATTTTTCCGGTGTGCAGGATCCTGCCGTGGACTACCTTGTGGAAGGTATCGTGGCCAACCAGAATGACAACCAGGCCCTCCTGTGGTGGGGCAGAGCCTTCGACCGGGTTCTCCAGTGGAACCATTACGGAATCTTCCTGTGGCATGCCGGGATCGATCGGGTGGCCTATTGGGATAAATTCTCCCGACCTGAGCTGAAACCGAAGTACGATTCCGGTACCGGCACCTGGTGGATCGACGAGGAGAAGCTGGCCCTCCTTCCCCAGAGTCAGTCCCGATAGAGGGAGTTCTGAAATCGTGGGTTCATACATCCTCCGCCGGCTCCTGCTGATCATCCCCACCCTCTTGGCGATTATCACGGTGAACTTCTTCATCGTTCAGGTAGCCCCCGGCGGACCTGTCGATCAGGCCATCGCCCAGGCGCGGGGTATCGAGTCCAATATGGCGATGGAGCGTATCTCCGGAACCGGCCAGATGGAAGCGGGGCAGACCGTCGGTGATGCGTCAGGTACGGACATGAATGCCGGCGGCGGATCAGACTCCCCTTATCGGGGGGCCCGAGGTTTGAATCCCGAAACTATCGCCGAGATAGAGAAGCAATACGGCTTCGACAAGCCCATTCACGTCCGGTACTTCAACATGCTCAAGAGCTATCTGC
Source organism: Spirochaeta sp. (assembly GCA_030592625.1). Classification (GTDB taxonomy): domain Bacteria; phylum Spirochaetota; class Spirochaetia; order DSM-2461; family DSM-2461; genus UBA2779. The sequence continues at coordinate 14,198 of JAUVIY010000023.1, forward strand.
GCTTCGATTTCGGCGACAGCCTCTTTAAAGGACGCTCAGTTATCGGCCTGGTGGTGGAGCGCATGCCGGTATCCATTTCTCTGGGACTCTGGACCACCCTGTTGGTGTACCTGATTTCCATACCCCTGGGTATCCGCAAGGCGGTCCGGGACGGATCAAAGTTCGACCGCTGGACCAGTGCCGTGGTGGTGTTCGGAAACGCCGTGCCGTCCTTCCTCTTCGCCATCCTCCTCATCGTTCTCTTCGCCGGGGGGTCCTTCCTGAAGATTTTCCCCTTACGCGGCCTCATCTCCACGAATTGGAAGGATCTGAGTTTCGGGATGAAAATCCTGGATTATTTCTGGCATCTGGTGCTGCCGTTGACCGCCATGCTCATCGGCGGATTTGCTTCCCTCACCCTGCTGACGAAAAACTCCTTCATGGACGAGATCGGCAAGCAGTACGTTATGACCGCCCGGGCCAAGGGTCTGACGGAAAATAAAATCCTGTTTGGTCACGTGTTTCGGAACGCCATGCTCATCATCATCGCCGGCTTTCCCGGGGCCTTCATCGGTATGCTCTTCACCTCGTCGGTTATCATCGAGACCATCTTCTCACTCAACGGTCTGGGACTGTTGGGCTTCGAAGCGGTGATGCAGCGGGATTATCCGGTGATGTTCGGCACCCTCTTCATCTTCACCCTGCTCGGGTTGGTATTGGGACTCGTATCCGATCTGATGTACACCGTCATCGATCCCCGGATCGATTTCGAGAAGAGGGCTGTGTAGGCATGAATATGAGTTCTCTTACCGCCGAACGTCTCCGCCGGTTCAAGCGCAATCGCTTAGGGCTTGTATCGGCATGGATTTTCGTGATCCTCTTTGTCTTATCCCTCTTCGCTGAATTCATTGCCAACGATCGGCCCCTGCTGATTCGATTCGATGGACAGCTATTCGCCCCGGTTTTCGTGAACTACCCCGAGACCGCCTTCGGCGGCGTCTTCGAGACCACCGCCGATTACCGGGATCCTTTCGTAGCTGATCTGATTATAGACAGGGGATGGATAATCTGGCCTCCTGTCCGTTTCAGTTACAACACCATAAATTACGATCTGCCCAGTCCCGCCCCCTCACCGCCCACTCATGTGAACATCCTGGGAACCGACGACCGGGGCCGGGATGTCCTGGCCCGGGTTCTCTATGGATTTCGTGTTTCGGTACTCTTCGGCCTCACCCTGACCCTGGTCTCCTCCGTGGTCGGGGTTTCGGTGGGAGCTTTCATGGGTTACTACGGTGGTAAATTGGACATTCTCGGACAGCGATTCATCGAAGTCTGGGGCAGCCTGCCCACCCTCTTTATTCTCATCATTCTCTCCAGTATCATCCAACCCAATTTCTGGTGGCTCCTGGGTATACTTCTGCTTTTCAGCTGGATGGGCTTCGTCGGAGTGGTGCGGGCCGAATTCCTTCGGGCCCGGAATTTCGAGTACGTTCTCTCGGCCAAGGCTATGGGACTCTCGGACGGGCTCATCATCTATCGCCATGTCCTACCCAATGCCATGGTTGCCACCCTGACTTTCATGCCTTTCACTTTGAGTGGAGCCATCACTTCACTCACGGCCCTGGACTTCCTGGGATTCGGACTGCCCCCTGGTTCCCCATCTCTCGGCGAGCTGCTTGCCCAGTCCAAGGCCAATCTCCAGGCGCCATGGCTTGGGCTTTCCGCCTTCATTGTCCTGGCCCTCATTCTGGCCCTGTTGGTGTTTGCCGGTGAGGCCGTACGGGATGCATTCGATCCGAGGAAAGCGTCATGACCGATGATTACAAGCTGCTTGAAATCAGAAATCTTCACATCGGTTTCCGTAAGGACGATGCGGTTAACGATGTGGTCCATGGAATTAGCCTGGACCTGTCTCCCGGGGAAACTCTCGCACTGGTGGGAGAGAGCGGATCAGGCAAGACTGTCACCGCCCAGTCGATATTGCGCCTGTACCCCGAGTCCCTGGTGGCCTACACCGGCGGCAGCATCCGATTCGACGGG
>JAUVIY010000351.1 GCA_030592625.1 Spirochaeta sp.
CAAAAGCCAGGGATCGTTCCGGGTTCAAAGGCGATATCCTCGGTATTTCAAGATTCTCGGATCCAACGGCCCGGGAGAAGATTGAATCTTCCGGCGTTCGAACCATCCCTGCTGATCTTATGGATCCGGATGCTGTGGCAGGTTTGCCCGACGTGGATCGAATCGTATACATGGTCGGCAGGAAATTCGGAACCGAAGGATCCGAAGGGCTTACCTGGGCCGTGAACACCCTGGTGCCTGCTCTGGTATGCAGACGATATGCCGGCACTCCGATAGTGGCCTATTCCACCGGTGCGGTGTACCCCCGGGTTCCGGTGAACAGCGGTGGGGCAGCAGAGACCGCAGCTCTCACACCTGTCGGTGAATACGCGAACGCCGCAGTAGGCCGGGAAAGAATCTTCGACTATATGTGTGAAGAGACCGGGACGCCGATCTGCCTTATCAGGCTCTTCTATGCTATCGATCTACGTTATGGTGTACTTCGGGATATCGGAGACAAAGTGGCTGCCGGCGAGCTGATCAACCTGAACATGGGGTATGTGAACGTCATCTGGCAGGGCGACGCCATCAACCAGTCCCTTCTCGCTTTTCCCTATTGCAGCGTACCGGCCCGGCCTCTGAATATAACCGGCCCGGAGATTGTTTCGATTCAAAACGTGGCCGAGAAGTTCGGCGAAACGCTGGGACTCAAACCGGAATTCACGGGAGAACCGGCAATCGATGCTCTCCTGGGGAACTCCGGCAAGGCCCTGGAACTCTTCGGGAAACCCCGGGTTTCCCTGGACCGGATGATCATCTGGATTGCCGACTGGATCAGGGCCGGCGGAAGGAGCCTGAATAAACCGTCTCATTTCGAGGTTCGAAACGGCAAGTATTAAATGCAATTCAACAAGGAAACAGAAATGAAGATTTCCGATATCCCGAATAATGTTCTTGAGCTTTTTAAGGGCGGATGCGTCATCCCCGCTATGCCTCTCTCTCTGCATTCCGAGGGAAGTTTTGATGAAGTGAGTCAGAGGGCCATCCTGCGGTATTACCTTGATGCCGGTGCCGGTGGAGTGGCGGTCGGAGTTCATTCCACCCAGTTTACCATCCGGGATATTCCCGGTTTTTTTGAAAAGATCTTAAACTTCGCATCAGTGGTGATGGATGATTGGTCGGAACGTCGGAACCGCCCGGTCGTTAAAATCGCCGGAATCTGCGGGAAAACCGGCCAGGCGCTTGAAGAGGCCGGCCTTGCCGTCGAGCGAGGATTCCATGCGGGTCTGGTCAGCCTGACGGCACTTGCCGGGAAGCCGGAATCGGAACTGCTGAAACACATCCGCAATGTAGCGGCCGTCATTCCCGTCATCGGATTTTATCTTCAACCTGCGGTAGGTGGACAATCCCTTTCGTATGGTTTCTGGAAAGCTTTTACATCGATCGATAACGTGCTGGGTGTGAAAATCGCCCCTTTCGATCGCTATGCCACCCTCGATGTGGTCAGGGGGGTGGTGGATTCCGGGCGGTCCGAAGATGTGACATTGTATACCGGAAACGATGATAACATCGTGATGGATCTCCTCACGCCTTATCGGTTCCGGGGAGAGGACGGAACGGTTCGTACACTCAGAATTGCCGGCGGCCTGCTGGGTCATTGGGGGGTGTGGACCTCGGCGGCAGCCGATCTTTTCCGTCGATTGCGACGGATCAGCGCCGAGGGTGAGCCGATCTCTTCTGATATACTGACCCTTTCTCAGGAGGTTACGGACATGAACGCCGCTGTTTTCGATGCCGCCAACGGTTTTGCCGGCTGTATTCCGGGGATTCATGAAATCCTGTACAGACAGGGATTGATGGATTCCCCCCGCTGTCTCAATCCCGATGAAGTTCTATCCCCGGGTCAGTCGAAAGAGCTGGATCGGGTCTGTAAAGCCTATCCTCATTTGACGGATGACGATTTCATCAGTGAGCATCTCAAGGAATGGCGGAAATGAGCGACGCAGCCTCACCCAAGGGCCGAGCTACCCGGAACCGTATCTTCGAAGCGGCAACCAGGGAATTCGCCTTGAAGGGTTTCGCCGGTGCCCGGATCGACGTCATCGCCCGGGAGGCGGAGATCAACAAACAACGGATCTATGCCTATTTCGGAGATAAGGACGGGCTCTTCCTCGAGGTGTGGAAGCGCACTTTTGAGCTTATCTATGAAAAAAACCAGGAGTTCCTTTATCTGACGGAAGAAGACGTTCCCGATCTGGGTCGTATCATTCTGGCCGGCTATATGAGTTTTCATAAGCGGCATCCTGAATTCTGGCGTATTTTTGTTATGGAGAACCTTTTCGGTGGAAGACATGGCCGGCCGGGTCACACTGTTGGCGATACTCCTTACGGCCATCTCAGATCCCTCTACACTATCGGCCAGAAAAAGGACATTTAGTCCAAAGATGTGTCTTTCGAAACTTTCATCTTCGTTCTTACCGCCATCAGTTTCTTTTATACTTCGAACATGAAAACCATGAGCGATACGCTGGAGACCGATCTTTCCGACCCTGCCGTTAAAGCGAAGTTGATGGGGGAAATCAGCCTGATGATGTTCGGTGGGCCAAGATGTCATGTCGATTGACACCTTTCATTCCCTGATAGACGGTATACTTCCTGAGGCGATCGCCTTACGCCATGAGCTCCACGACCATCCCGAAATCGCCTTGAATGAGCGGGAAACCAGGAAACGGCTCCGAAGCTTTCTCGGTGACGAATTCCGATATCTGGAGCCACTTTTGGAAACGGACCTCATTGCCGAATGGCCCGGCAGGGATGAGAGTGAGTGTATCGCTCTCCGAGCGGATATGGACGCTCTGCCTACCGATGATGAAAAATTTCAATACGGTGCCATGCATGCCTGTGGTCATGACGGCCATATGGCGATACTCGCCGCCGCCGCACGGCTGCTGGCGGACAATAGAATCGTTCCGCAGCGAACAGTTCGTTTCGTGTTCCAGCCCGGAGAAGAAGTGGTGGGAGCAGGGCGTGAACTGGCGGCCCTCGGCGCCTACCGGGGAGCGCGTTCGGTCTATGCCCTTCACGGCTGGCCCGGACTACCCCTGGGTTCCGTCGCCTTGAAAGAGGGTGCTTACTTCGGGGCCAGCCATCATTTTCGGGCCCTGTTCCGGGGCCGG
>JAUVIY010000095.1 GCA_030592625.1 Spirochaeta sp.
CCTCCGACATAAGCATCGTCGATGATGTCCTTGCTCCGGGTAATCTGCCTGGCCAGGGTGAAGCTGTAGAATGCCACACGATGGGCATGGTCCCAAAGCTCCGGGTGAGAAGGAAGATCCAGGATTTTCTCGGTTCCATAGTTGAAGAGCATGTTCTTCACGCCCCTCAGACCGAGCATTTTCACGGCGTCGACGATGTTATCCACCTTGTTCGGCAGCATGAACTGGGCGGAGTTCACGGTTTTGAGCAGATCGGCGGTGAGGGCCGGGTCGGTGCTGATTTTCCTGGCGATATCGCTGATTTCACTCTTGGGATCGCTGATGAGCCGCTGAATCGCGACGATGTTTTCCGGGAACTGGGGCAGCCGGTCAATCTCTTCCACAATCTGATTGATGAGCATGTCCAGTTTCTCGAGTTTCACTTCATTAATGGGAACGGTGATACTTGCGGTGGTGATACCTTCTTCACCTTCAATTTCATAGGCATCCTCATCCAGTCCCATTTTTCGGAGCATCAAGACGAGAATAACGATTCCGAGACCGGCGCCTTCCGAGTCATCCAGGACTTCGGCAAATGCTTCTTCCAGGGTTTCAAACGCTCTGGATCGGGCGATACGGTCGTATACACGCATCTGTTCCTTACGGGTTATCTCGACGTTGTTCTTGATGGAAATGTGGAAATTACGGCCTTTGGGATGAAACATGAACTTGATATAAAGGCCTCTCTTCTTCTGCAGCTCGAGCCAGTAACCATGATTGTCGAGAGTTTCTTCCTTGAAGCTCTTCATGCCTTCGATATAGTCCTCGCGGTTTTCGAGGCTCAGCTGCTTTTCGTTGAAATACACTCTCTTGGTATTGGCTTTCTTGGCATTAACGGCCAGTTCTTTGAGGCAATAGGAAAGATGATCCTTCAAGCCGCCCTGGCCGAGTTCGTCCAGATATGCACCGAGAATCTCATCAATCTGTATTTCTGTATCATGAGGCAGTTTATAAGTGGTTACCGTCAGCGGTGCCGACATTCGTACAGATTGTTTTATTTTTTCGATGATTTTCGGATTAGGCATGCATGTTTCCTTGTGTTACTCAATTATAGCGTCGACATATCATGTTATGTCAAATACAGAAATCACCATTCATCTTTGAATCTTTCATGAGAGATCGGCCAATTCGGCCAGACCCCGTCGGACTCCCTCGTTTATGCTGTGTCTCTCAAACTTATCGTTGCGCCGTTCTTTACCGGCGTTCCTGCCTGTGAGCAAGGCCATGACCTCGTCGATATTTTCTGCGGCCCAGATATGGAATTTGGACGCTTTTACAGCTTCGATTACCTTATCGGGCAAAATGACGGCTCCGGCATTTCGTGTCGGGACGATAACGCCCTGTCGCCCGGTGAGCCCCTTTGCCTCGCAGGCCTGGAAGAAACCCTGTACTTTTTCATGAATACCGCCCACAGGCTGAATGATTCCCTGCTGGTTGATGGCTCCGGTTACCGCCACATCCTGTCGTATAGGTATTTCAGCGATGGCCGACAGGAGGGCTGCCAGCTCTGCAGCCGAAGCCGAATCACCATCGATTTCATAGTAGGACTGCTCAACGGCTATACTGGCGGTCAGGGAAAGCTGCTGCCTTCGGGCATAGCGGTGACGGAGATAACCTTCCAACAGAAAAACGCCTTTATCGTGCAGTTCGCCGGACAGACCCGACTCCCTTTCGATATTTATGAGCCCTTCTTTCCCCGGTCCGACGGAAACGGTGATTCTCAAGGGGGTTCCGAAGGCGTAGTACCCACGCTCAAGGACCGCCAGTCCGTTGACGACACCGGTTTTCTTTCCATCGATATCGATGAGCAGTGTACCTTCGCGGATCTGGTTGATGAGCATCTCTTCGGGAAGGTTGCCCAGGTATTCCCTGGTGGCAAGGGCTTCCTTCACGACTTCTCTGTCGATGGAAGTTTTTCCCGCTTTACCGGCGCCGTAATGGGATTCCCGTATCAGATCGCCGATGAGGCTGAAGCGGGTGCTCAGGCGGTTTCTTTTCTCCGACAGGAACACGCCATAGGATATGATTTCCTGGATTCCGTCGGATGTGACGGGCAGCAGTTCTTCTTTTGCGGAAAGACCTCTGGCGAATGCGGCGTACTCCTTTTCCGTCTTCGTATCCCGAATCATTACGGGACTGAATTCCGCCGCTACCTTGAAGAGTTTCAGGAACTCGTCGTCCTGAGTACAGAGAGACTCGTAAATTCTGGCAGATCCCACAAGTATCACAGTTGTTTCAATAACGACTGGTTCGGGTTTCATCAGGATGGGCAGGGGGCCCAGGGGGGTCGACTGGACTTCGGGTACGACATGTCTGGTCTGAAGAGCCCGCTTGAGCTCGATCCACAAACCTTCCTTTGAGAAGATATCCTCAGCCTGAAGGATGAGAAAACCCCCGTCTGCCTGAAGGAGGGAACCAGCCTTAATCATCATCATGTTCGTCCGGAGTTCACCCGAAACGTCGTATCTTGCTTCTATGGCACCGAAAAGATTTGTTTTCGTGGGGTTGGTTTCATGGATTACCGGCAGCTCGTCGAGGCCGAATCTGTCGACGACGATATTCACGCCGTACCGGATACCGAGATCTATCTCTTCCTCTTCTTCACTGTCCGAGGTAATCCAGTCGCTATTCTCCAACACATCGTCTTCCAGGCTCTTCAGGAAAGACCTGACGGCGTCATCCTTCCAGGAATCGGCGACTGCGGAGCATTCTTCCCGTACGCCCGGGCGTATGGTGTCATTCTTGAGGGTTGTCAGAGTCTCCTCGAGTTTTTCCCTGGCGATGCGGAGTTCCCGGTAGATCCTCTTCATGGCGTCCATGTAGGCGAAATACCGCTCCCGGGTCTCCGTCCATACGCTATCGGGGATTCTGCCTGACGAAACCAGATCCTGGAGGTCTTCGAACAGAACTATTTCGCCCTCGATTACAGGCGCGATATCGGTGGCCTGACCTTCTTCCTCATCGTCTGTCCGGACGGTACTGAAGCCTTCAGCGTTCAGCTGTCCCTCAAAATCGGAGAGAACCTTGTTCTCTCCATTCTCAATCTCGGCAATCAGGGTGTCCCTTTTGGCTTTGTATGTCTCTGCGTCGAGATCGTGAGCGATTCTGTCGGTCAGTCGACCCACCAGCAGCGTTACATCTTCCTTGAATTGACGAGCCTTTCCTTCGGAGAAAATGAGATTGAGCGGTTTGTCCGGATCCTGAAAATCCTGAACATAGACGATATCCCTCAAGGAGCCGTTCTTACCCCTGTGCCGGGAGAGGATATCCATAATTGCCGTATGCTTGCCGGTGCCGGATTTTCCGGCGACGTATATGTTGTAACCCTTGGCTCGAATGGATATGCCCATCTCGAGCGCCTGGACGGCTCTATCCTGACCGACAACGGCCCATTGCTTGTCATCAGGTTTCGCTTCAGATCCGCCATCGGCAGGTGCTTCGATATTCAGTAGAATCTCATTCAGAGAGAGTTCGCGGGGAAAGTAAGGCATAAAGATTATTCTATAGTTCGAATGGCTTTCTGATAAGACGGGCACGGGGATGTTTGGCATTCAGATTTTTATTCTATAATGGGCCACATGATAATGACCGATTTCGACCGCTGGACCAGAGAACGTCTTGATTTCATGGATACCGATAGTATTGATGCTTCCATGAACGGAATACAGGTTGGTAAATTGGAAGCTGAGGTGAGTAAGATGGCATTTGCCGTGGACGCATGTATGGATGCATTCCGGCGGGCAAAGCAGGAAAGAGCTCAGGCGCTTTTTGTCCATCACGGGCTGTTCTGGGGACCGGCGTTTCCACTTACCGGTATCATGGGAGAGCGAGTCGGATTTCTGATGAAGAACGATATCTCCCTCTACGCCTGCCATCTTCCTCTGGACAAACATGCCGAACTGGGGAACAACGCTCGTATCGTCAGTGAACTCGGTCTTGAGGACATCGAACCTTTCGGAGACTACAAAGGGCGCAAAATCGGTTTTAAAGGACAACTCCCCGAGGCCTCCGATCTGGAATCGCTTATCGTTCGGCTCTTCGGCGCATGGGAGAGCCGCATTAATGTGTTGCGTTTCGGTTCTTCAGAGATTCGCAGTGTCGGCGTCATTTCCGGTGGGGGAACCCGTGAGGTTTCCCAAGCCATTGCCGAGGGGCTGGATTTGTATATCACAGGAGATGCGTCTCATAACATTTATCATGAATGCCGTGAAGCGGGTATCAATGTCCTTTTTGCGGGTCATTATCTGACGGAAGTTTTCGGTGTCAAGGCAATGGCGGAGACGGTAGCCACTGAACTGGGTATTGAAACCGTGTTCCTTGATATCCCGACCGGTTACTGATATACATCTATTCGGAGAGGTGCTATCAAAATGTTGGGCTCGCAATTGTCTGCTAACGCAGCCAATCACTGCTTGGATTTGTTTTGGAGACAAGGCTGGCTAGAGCACAGAAAGCGCAGTGTAGCAGAGCTACATGGCCTGGTCGGTTGCATGCAACCTGCTCGGCCATGCATCCGGAGGCATTTCGAGCATTTAGCCAACGCAGTATCCGAAGCAAAGGCACATTTTGATAGCACCTCTGGAGATGATCTTGCATAAATACCGTTATTTTATTCTGAGCGCCTTTATTGTCGGGGTGGATCAGGTCACCAAACTCATGGTTGAGAAACTGATACCGCCGTATACCATAGCCTGGAGTTTTGCGGGAGATTTCTTCCGCCTCATTCATGTGAAGAACCAGGGTGTGGCATTCAGTATGGGCAGCGGGTTCCCCGATACCATGAGGGTTGTCCTCTTCATCATTGTTCCACTTTTCGTGCTGGCGGCTGTGGGTTTCTATCTCGTCCGGGGAAAAGATCTTACCAACGGTCAGCGATGGACCCTGGCAGTCATCATTGGTGGGGGACTGGGAAATCAGATAGATCGTATACTTCGATCCGATGGTGTGGTGGATTTTCTGGATTTCAAGTTCTACGGATTATTCGGACTGGAACGCTGGCCCACTTTCAATGTGGCTGATGCATCCCTGGTCGTTTCATCAATCACTCTTATCATCCTGCTTATTCTGCAGGAACTGCGTTTGAGGAAATCATGAACAAGAAACTGAATACGGTTTACTTTCTGATTGGTGCTACGATCCTGAATCTTTTCATCCTGATTCTGCTTGCCCTGATACTCGGGGTGTCTGTCGGATTCATTTATCAGAAACTCAATGTGGATTCTCAGGGATTATCCCTTATGGCGGTTATCATCATCCTGTTCGGATCTATCGCCGGTACCTTCTTCCTGTACTCCCGGATTATCAAGTGGGTGGTGAAGAAGTGGAATCTCGATAACTACATCGAACCCATTTTCCGTTCGAAGCGGCGTTAAGAGGTTTAATTTGTCTGAGTTCGCAAGAATTGCTGTTTATGAAGAAAGCTTCAGCATAAATCATATCGGGCAATTCTTAAGCGAACTCTCAAATTCTAAAGGTCTGGGTAATTTCAAAAATTCTCTATTTTTGAAATTACCTCTTGCTGTTAATGACTCCACTGAAAAAAGGTATCTGACCGCAGATACATCCAGCAGTTTCCCGCGTGGCGGGAAATTGCGTAATGCGTTACAAAAATGCTCGAAATGCCTCCGGATGCATGGCATACAGCGGTTCGTCAGCGGCGAATTGCGTTTACGAGCAGGTTGCATGCAACCGACCAGGCCATGTAGCTCTGCTACACTGCGCTTTTTGCGCCGGGAGTCTGTCGGACTTAACCATTCCGGACCGATTTTCGCCCTTTTTTCCCGCTGCGGCGTTGGCAAAATGCTCATGTAGCCCAGCTAAACTCCGCTTTTGCCACCTTGCATCAGGAAAAAATCATCGAAAATCGTCTCGAAAGCCCCAAGTCCGACAGACTCCTTGTCTCTGCAACAATGACAGTAGTCTTCCCTGCTCTCACTCGGAAATGAAAAGAACTTTTCATTCCTCTCATTCGTTTGGGAATCTTCTCTTTTTCAGTGGAGTCTTTTTATAAAGAAAAATCTCCTGCCGAAAATCCAGATCAATTCTTCCGGGTTGTGATATATATCACTACTCATTTCTTGAATACAATGTAATATCCATTCACGGAGGGAGATATGAGAAAGAAAAAAACGTTAGCTATACTCCGATTGATCAGTGAGCTTGTTGCGATTGCGCTTTTCGTGTTCCTGCTGATGAATCATAAACTTCAGCTATGGCTCGCGGTGTTCGGTATTTCCGTCGTACTCTCACTTGCATTGGGGCGATTTTACTGCAGTTGGATCTGTCCTATGAATACGGCGTTCAGGGCCATCGACTGGGTATATCGAAAATTGGGTATTTCGAGGATGAAGGCGCCTAAATTCCTGAGCAACAGGGTTGTTCGTATAGGTGTCCTGGTTTTATTTATTGCTTCCATGGTTCTCAATATGCGATTCGGACTGAAGCTGAATATGCTTCTGTACGTAACAATCTTTGCCATTCTGCTGACCTTGCTGTTCGAGGAAGTCTTCTGGCACCGTAATCTGTGTCCTTTGGGAACAATTCTGAGTGTCAGTTCAAGGAAGGCTCGCTATGCCTTGAGAATCGATGAAGAAGAGTGTATCGAATGCGGAAAGTGCCAGAAAGTCTGCCCCACGGATTCCATTGTCACCCTGGAGAACGGGAAACGAAGGAATGTCGGCCACGAATGCCTGCTCTGTGGTAACTGCATTGACGCATGTCCCGTATCGGTTTGCAAAATGGAATGGGGCTAGCTCTTCGAGGCGGTGAGATCAGTGTGTGCGGTCCGCCGGGCCCGGGAGCTGTTCAATGCCGAGGTGTCGCCCATACTCCGGGATCAGAGACCGGAATATCTCCCAACTCGACCTGGCCTTCCGGGAGAGGTCAAGAAAAGACAACTTTAACCATGTAATATCGGATTGACATTCCGGAAATGCATAGTTACAATTATTGCATGGTCTATATCGAGCGTGCCATTCAGGCGGATATCGAAAAGGCGCTCACATGGTTCCCGGCTGTCGCCCTGCTTGGGCCGCGACAGTGCGGAAAGTCCACTTTGGCCAAACACATTATTGCGGGCAAAGAGAATGCCGTGTATCTGGATCTCCAGCGGGAAGAAGACCGGCGTAAACTCGAGCAGCCCGACTTGTATTTGGAGGAGCACCGGGATTCTCTCGTTTGCCTGGATGAAGTCCAACTGCGGCCAACGCTGTTCCCCATCCTCAGGAGCCTTATCGACGATTATCGGAAACCCGGACGCTTCATGATTTTGGGTTCGGCATCCCGTGACCTGATACAGAGCAGTTCGGAAAGCCTGGCGGGGCGGATCAGCTATCATGAGCTGACACCGTTTATGCTTTCCGAAGTCCCGCAGGACTCGATGAATCCTTTCTGGATTCGTGGCGGGTTCCCTGACAGCTTTCTCGCTCCTGATGAGGAACTGAGTTACCGATGGCGCGGTGATTTCATTCGTACCTTCCTCGAGCGCGACCTCTCCCAGTTGGGATTCAATCTGCCTCCTGCGAGCCTGCGGCGTTTCTGGCGGCTTCTGGCCCATTCTCACGGGAAGGAACTCAATCAGTCGAAACTGGCCGGAATCCTCGGTGTCACCGATAAAACCGTTCGAAACTGGATTGACGCCCTGGCCGGCACATTCATGATCCGCATCCTTCCCCCTTTCGAACGGAACCTTAAAAAACGTCTCATCAAGAGTCCGAAAGTGTACATCCGGGATTCCGGGATCCTCCACTCTCTGCTCGAACTGCGGGATTTCGATCAGCTGCATGGTTCTCTGTCAATCGGAGAATCCTGGGAGGGCTGGGCCCTTGAGACCATCCTCGCCGCTCATCCCGATTGGCGAGCGTCTTTTTTAAAAACCTCCAACGGAAACGAGGTGGATTTAGTCCTGGAGCAGGGGGAGAAGACAGTTTTTATCGAGTTCAAGTACAATCCGGCTCCCAAGGTCCGTCCCGATTCCTGCTGGTTTGTTGTTCCCTCCCGATCCGCATACCCCCTGGACAGCGACATCCAGGCCGGACCGCCCCAGGCGCTTATCAAAGCCCTTGGAAACATGCGCTCATGACAGGTCGCTTCCAGATGTATAATGAATGCGGGAGCAGTCGATTAGCATCCGCGGTATCACCAACAAGAACGAGTTCTATTCGGATCATTACCCGGATGAGATTCTGGCCGGGGATCTGAAGGATCTTGTGACTGACGGGATCGTTCCTCGCTCCGCTGGTTCACAGCCTGGGTTATGAGACCAACACCGAACCCTTCGTTTCGGAAGACGGTCGCTCCAAACTTCCTTTGCCGACATCCTTTCGCCGGAAGGGCGATAACGCCGATTCCATCCTGATATTCGGCCTCTATCCCGAGACCGATGCCGAGAATCCCCTTCTTGGAAATCGCATTTCAGTAACAGCGCCAGAGGTCATTCCCAAAAAAACAGAAAAATATCCATACCCCACAAGGTATACCTTGATAATATCCCCCACAGGGTATATTATGCTTATATACCCCATTGGGTATGAATCGGAGGATGTCCATGGATTACCTGATTACCACAAAGACCCAATTGGCCCATACTTTGAGGAAACGCAGGAAAACCTCCGGTGAATCCCAATCCACGGCCGCCAACCGCTCCGGACTCCTTTCTAAAACCATCTCACTCCTGGAGAACCAACCCGGGAAGTGCAGTGTCGATACC
>JAUVIY010000355.1 GCA_030592625.1 Spirochaeta sp.
GGTCCATACGATATCTGGTGGATGGTGTACCGGGATTACGAGGGGCTCATCGAGCTTTTATCCCTGCTGAAAAACCTCGGCGATCAGGTGAATACCTTCAAACTGCGGGAGCCATGGGGTATTCAGATACAGGATCTGCTGAAGCGCCCGTTTCGTACCCGGGAGATTTCCGAGGGAGGAGAGCACAAAAACGAAATGAGGGCCGCATCCTGGAAACAAGCCCGAATCCTGGACATGGGAAAGACCCTGGCCGCCCTGCATTTACCGGCCGGACAGGTCCGTTTCAATCTGGAACTCACCGATCCCATCGAAGCCTATTTACCTGATGACGCAGCCTGGAAGGGATGCGGCGGAAGCTGGACCATTACCCTGGATGAGGCCGGTTCTACAGCGGAACCCGGGACCGTAGACGGCCTGCCGATGATGAAGGCTTCGATAAACGCCTTCACCCGCCTGGTATTCGGGGTTTCGACTCCCGGCGGTCTGGTCGTCACTGATAATCTGATCGCACCGGCCACACTCCTCGCCGAACTCGGCGAAAAACTGAGGATGCCGGCACCGGATATGGTACAGATTTTCTAGCTGCTAAGCATTGACCTGCCCAACCTCGAAGAGGCGGGTCCATTAGGAATTTGACATCATTCTTACATCGCTGTATATTTAACAGCATGATACGAACACAGATTCAACTGCCTAATAAAATGTATAATCAACTTAAGGAACTTGCACGAACCGAAGAAACGACACTTACAGAGATAATCCGCCGGGCCTCCGCATATCTACTTCAAACACAACCAATATACTCAAACTTTACTTCAGCATGGGCTCCTCCCGTTTCCGAAGACATCGGCGAGTTTATTTGCGCAGAAGAGGATTGGAGGCTCCTGGCGAATGAGTAATTCCGGATTTACTATCATCCCGGAGAAATTGTACTAATGATATCCTGCGATACAAACATTCTTCTTCATGCATATAATCTTCGCAGCAATCTCCATGAAACGGCAATGAAATTCCTTGCCGACAAAGCAGAAAACAGAGATTTTGTAATCTGTGAACTTGTACTGATTGAACTGTACGTCCTTCTCCAAAACCCGGCGGTAATTAATAAACCTCTTTCAGGTGAAAAAGCTGTAAAAGTATGTCAACGATACAGGGAAAACCACAATTGGCGGTTGATTGATTACCCGGGAACATTGATGACAAAAATCTGGGAACGGGTTTCGCATCCGGATGAAGGTCGAAGAAATATATTCGATGCAAGACTTGCATTCACTCTCCGGTATCATGGCGTAACTGATTTCGCTACCTGCAATACTAAACACTTCAATAATTATGAATTCGATCGTGTCTGGAATCCTCTTGAATAAAAAATTTTCAAATAATATTTTGATTATGAAAGAGAAAGCAATATAACGCAGCATGAACAACATTGAAGGCAGAACCTCCACTGGGTACAAGGAATAGTCAGACTCTTTGCCGCTAATCCGCACTCAGCACCCTGGCCAAAGCCCGGATAAACAGTCCCACATCGCTCACTACGCCCACGGCCTGGGCACTTCCCCGGTCCGAGAGCTTGGTTACCACTGCCGGATTGATATCCACACATACGGTCTTCACCCAGCTTGGAGTCATGTTACCGGTACCGATGGAGTGGAGCATTGTGGAAAGCATCAGAATCATACCTGAGCCCTCGACGATATCGGCATAAGCTTTCTGAGCTTCTATCATGTCCATTTCCGTCTCAGGTAGGGGGCCGTCATCCCGAATGGAACCGGCCAGGCAGTAAGGTGTTCCGGTCCGGATGACTTCGTACATCAGACCTTCTTTGAGATCACCGGCCTTCATCATGGCGTTCATGGAACCGTGACTGTATACGGCATTTATGGCCATCATATGATTTTTGTGACCCTCATGTGTGGTCCGTCCGGTGGCCAGGTCGACACCCAGGGAAGTACCAAAGAGCCGGTACTCCAGATCGTGGACGGCAATGGCGTTACCGCCCAGAAACCCTCCGATCCACCCGTCCCTCACCAGAGCCGCCAGGGCATCGGCACCGCCGGTATGGACCACCACCGGCCCGGCGACGACGACAATTTTTTCGCCCTTCGTACGAAGCTCCCGCATCTGGGCGGCAATCTTCTCCGCGGACAGGGTTGCATTTCTCTCTGAGGAGATGTTGTTGTTCATAAAAGCGAAGGAATCGGCACTGCCACTTCCGCCCACTTCCGGAGGGTGGACCCGTACAGAGGAGGCGCCGACAAGAACCGGATCTCCACTTCGCAAATCACGTAGTTTGACGCAGGCCGGGCCGTCATGCTGCTTAACCACGGCGGCATCCATCCGCTGGTTGGCCACAAGCCGCCATCGACCGTCGGTAAACACTTCCGTCTTATGGTTCGTCGTGGAGTAAAACCCGTCGGGGGCCGCTTTGTCCCGGATTACCTTAATCCACTCGGCATCACTTTCCCCCAGGGCACTCACGCCGTAAGTGGTCAGTTTGGCGGCGGTGGATTCCAGAAGATCGTCATTGCCGGCTTTGAGGAGGATACGCATCGTGGATTCGTTATCCGGAGTTTTTCCGACGTCGAAACGAGTGATTTCATAGTCTGCCCCTTCCTCAATGATAAGATTGAGAATGACGGTGAGGAGACCGGAGTCGATGAGATGTCCGGTGTGAATGAGGTTCTTGGTTACCATGGGTTGAATATGGCTCCGGATTCAGAGGGTGACAAGAGATAAATGGAGAATCTATCGTCCTGATGGGCTCAACGGCCGCCAATACGCAACTTACCCCGCATATTCAGGCTATAGTGCCAAATATGAGTATCAGACTCGGTACGACTGTTATTCTGATAACGGTATCTTTACTCGTTCCTCTGATTGTTGCCGGCGATACCCTGGAGAAAGACCTGGAACAACTCTGGGCCTCTGTCTCTGAGGCACACTCAAAAGACAACCCCCAGCGGATTCTTGAGATAACGAATGACGATTTCTTCACCGATATTGTTTTCGAAGAACTCGAAGACCTTGAGAACACCGCATGGCCATCAATGGAGCAGTTCTACTACCTGGCCATCGCGTCGTTCCGCGCCAGGGCATTTTTCGATACGGCCGACCACCGAAAGGCTATA